>NZ_JBNPXS010000007.1:0-92709 GCF_050433185.1 Desulfitispora alkaliphila | reverse complement strand
AATGCAATTAACTTAATGAACCGCCAAGTACCGAACGGTATGCTTGGTGGTGTGAGAGGACGGTAGATAAAATAATTATCTACCTCCTACTCGATGTATATGCGCTTGACTTTTGTAGATACGATGTATATACTGGAACTGAGGTGATGGGTATGTTTACTACAATTCAAAAATGGGGAAACAGTCAAGGGATTAGAATCCCAAAGGCGTTGCTTGAAATAGCAGAACTTAATGAAAATGATAAGGTACAGCTTAAAGTAGAAGATGGCAATCTAATAATTATCCCTGTAAAAAAACGCAAAACACTAGAAGAGCGCATAGCTGAGTACCATGGAGAATATAGTTGCCATGAGTGGGATACAGGTAAGCCTCGGGGCAAAGAGGTGTTCTAATGAACTATATACCGAATCAAGGGGATATTATTTATTTGGAATTTGACCCACAAGCAGGACATGAACAAAGGGGAAAAAGACCTGCATTAGTAATAAGCAATTTAACTTATAATAAATTTACCCGATTAGCTATGGTATGCCCAATTACAAATACAAACAGAGAATTTCCTCTCCATGTGAAGCTGGATGATAGAACTAAAACTACCGGTGTAATTATGTGTGAGCAGGTTAAAGCTTTAGATATACATGCTAGAAAAGGTACCTTTTATGAGGAAGCGCCAGAAGACATTATGGAAGAAGTGGCAGATATTATAATCAGTTTTATAGAATAACGAAAACTCCTTAGGTTAGGAGTTTTTTTTAAGTTCTAGGCAGTATAGCAACTGCAAATAATGGAAAAGCTAGTAGACAGATTTACATATTTCTCATTAGGAGGATTTGTCATGAAAAAAGCCATGCTACTAGCAGCATTATTGGCGCTTACTGCAGGGATGCTATACCAGCCAGTTACAGCCACCGTAATCGAGCAGAAATCAACAGGACAGGTGGTAGAACAAGTATTTAACGGAAGCGAAGCTCAGTTAGATTTAGTCAGTGTAGAGGCTGACGGTAATATAACTGATGAGTATTTAAGCGTTCAGGAGCTGGTAAAACTGGCTCAAAAAATAATAAACACAGAAGTACTGGAACCCGTAGATTCCTGGAAACAGTATAGTAGCAGTCGCAACGACCTTGAGTTAGTAGAGCTAACTGGGAGTCAAGCTGAGTGGGACTACACAATCGTGCTAAAAAGCCACCAGATTGGAGAAACAAGGCTAGTAGTAACAGCGGAGACAGATTCCTTAGAGGGAGCTGAAGGCGTAGTAGCCTCTGAATACCGTTTGAAAGAAGTATTTAATAACTTTGATATTTTCCCCCAATTTAATATATGCTATCAGGGTACATTAAAGGCTTCCCTTTCCGGTGAGGAAAAGGAAGCCCTGGTAGCAGAAATGTTTGCCCAGGTGAATGGAGAAAAGACAGAGGGACTAGCTCAAGAATTTTTAGTGAGCTATAGTGGTTATACCCCTCAAATTGCTGAAACAGTGGAAACTGGTGTTTCTGAAATCAATTTACAGATTGCAGCTAGAGATCACTCTGATGGAAGTCGGACTAACATTTATGTAGGCTATCCTCTGATTACTAGAGGCTACTAAAACACCTGTAATATTTTTCAACAGATAAATTTAAAAATAGTGCAGGATATTTGACAAAAAAATAGAATAGAGACTTTGTGATAAAAGTGTACAATATTAGCAAATTACCATTCGCGGGAGGAATATAATCTTGGATAGAATAATAGTCAGAGGAGGAAGTCCCCTACATGGGACTGTAACAGTTAGCGGTGCAAAAAATGCAGTACTTCCTATTATTGCCGCCTCCCTATTAGCAGAAGGTAAATCTACTTTATTAGAGATACCAAACTTGTCAGATGTGCAGACTTTAAGCCAGTTGTTAACTGAGCTAGGGGCAAAAGTAGATAGAGCCCCTGGAAAGCTAGAAATAGATGCTAACAATGTTGACAGCTATGAGGCTCCATACGAGTACGTTCGCAAAATGAGAGCGTCATTTCTACTAATGGGACCTTTATTGGCTCGCCACGGCAGGGCAAAAATGTCCTTACCTGGTGGCTGTGCAATTGGCAGCAGGCCTATTGATTTGCACTTAAAGGGCTTTGAAGCCATGGGAGCAGAAATCTACATGGGTCACGGCTTTATAGAAGCCAGGGTTGACAAGAAGCTAAAGGGAAGTAAAATATATCTGGATTTCCCCAGTGTGGGAGCTACAGAGAATATTATGATGGCAGCAGTACTAGCTGAAGGATTGACAACTATTGAGAATGCAGCAGAAGAACCGGAGATTGTGGACTTAGCTAACTACCTAAACAATATGGGTGCGATAGTCAAGGGTGCAGGAACTAAGGTGATTCGAATAGAAGGTGTTAAGGCGCTACAGGGAGCTACTCACGGAGTGATCCCTGATAGAATTGAAGCAGGAAGCTTTATGGTAGCTGCAGCAGCCACTGGGGGTAATGTTCTGGTAGAAAACGTAATCTCAGATCACCTTAAGCCAGTAATTGCCAAGCTTAAAGAGGCAGGAGTGGAAATTACCGAAGAGGGAAACGGTGTACGAGTTATTGGACCCAAAGAGATCACTTCGGTAGATATTAAGACCATGCCATATCCAGGATTCCCCACGGATATGCAGGCCCAAATGATGGCCCTGATGACAGTGGGCAATAGTACTAGTGTGATTACAGAGAGCGTCTTTGAAAATCGCTTTATGCACGTAGATGAGCTCAAGCGCATGGGTGCTAGAATAAAGATTGAAGGCAGGAGCGCAGTCATCGAGGGGACAAATTCCCTTACAGGAGCTCCGGTTAAGGCAACTGATTTGCGAGCAGGGGCAGCCTTGATTATAGCTGCTTTGGCCACAGATGACGTAACAGAAGTGGGTGGACTACACCACATAGATAGAGGCTATGACGATATCGTGAACAAATTCAAGAATATAGGCGCTGATATTCAGCGTGTAAGTGAATAAAAAAATGCGGGTCCTAAATAAAGGACTTGCTTTTTTATTTTAAACAGCAAACTTTCCTCACATATTTCTGTACCTCAGCGAATAGGTTAATAGTATTGTAAGCCTATGTGAGTGAGGTGGAAATATTGAGAAGAACTGTAGCAATAATGAGTGCCCTTTTTATCCTAGCTATCTCAGTAATAGTGTTTATTCCGGCCTTGGTTGTAACTTTATCTCAAGGTGGACAAGAGGAGAAAAAGGAGGAGATTGGAGAATTGAAAGCCTATGAAGGACCAAATATAAAGCTGTATCGGACTGAAATTGGTGAAACGGTGAATATACCTTTGGAGGAGTATCTAGTTGGTGTGGTTGCGGCGGAAATGCCGGCCAAGTTTGAGGTAGAAGCTCTAAAGGCCCAGGCGGTAGCTGCAAGAACCTATACACTACGGCGAATGCAGGAACGAGATCAGCGTTTTAATGGGGCTCATCTCAGCGACAATCCCGATACATGTCAGGCCTACTATAGTGACGATGAACTGCAGACCAGATGGGGGATCGCCTCCTATGCCCACTACAAAAGCAAGATAAGTAGAGCAGTTCAAGAAACAGCGGGGATAGTGATTACCCATGGAGGAGACTTGATTAACCCACTGTACCACTCAACCTGTGGGGGTAAAACCGAGAATTCGGAAAATGTGTGGGAGAGCCATGAACCCTATCTGCGCAGTATCGATTGTGTTTGGGGAGAAGATTCACCTAGATACCAAGAAAGCTTTTCCTTTAACTGGTCAGAACTGGATAGAGTGTTGGGCACTAATCTGAATACTTTACCTGCCTCATCCCTAAATGGAAGTAGCAATCAGGTGGCCCAGGTTTTGGCCAGGACAGATACAGGTCGAGTGGATCAAATCAGTTTAGGTGGCAAGAGCTTTGAAGCAACAGAGCTGCGCAGACTTTTAGGATTAAACTCTACTAACATACGCTATGATATTAATGCTAATGGTATAATCTTTCACACCCAAGGATTTGGCCACGGAGTAGGTCTCTGCCAGTATGGGGCTAACGGCCAAGCAGTAGATGGACGCACCTACGATCAAATTCTCAAGTACTACTACAAGGGAGTTAGCTTAGCAAAGATCAATAAATAGCATTTATTATATTTTACCATGCTGGATTTTGTGGTATGATTTTCCTAAAACCTGAGAGGTGATTGGGGTGCCAGTAAAAAATGCTATTATGCTTATGATTACTATACTACTCATACTAACTGGGGGCTGCAGCAGTGGTGAGGGCCAGCTCCCAGAGAACCAGGGTAAGCCTGTGACAATAGAAACAGCACAAGAAGAAGTATTAACTCAAGAAAAGCGCTATGGCGTTCAGCTTGAGCCAGGGCGAGAAATAGAAGTCACCTTTCAGGTGGCGGGGAAGATAGACCAGGTTCATGTGCGAGAGGGAGAGCTAGTTGAGAGTGGACAGCTCCTAATCAATCTAGACCAAAGAGATCAAGGGCTTCGCCTAGAGCGTGCCATGGCGGGGCTAGAGCAGGCTCAGAATAGACTGAAGCAGCTACAAGAGCTAGAGCCCAGCCAGAAGATAAACCTCAGTCAAGCCCAGGCTAGGGTGGAAACACTGACAATCACAGTGGACGAGCTGCAGGCAGAATATGAGCGCACAGTACAGCTAGCCCAGGAAGGGGCAGTTGCTCCTGTGGAGTTAGAAATGGTGGAAAACCGCCTTAACAGCACCCAGAAGGAACTGATAAAAGCCAAAGAGCAGGTAGAGCTCATAAAGATGGGTCCAGGGGAGAGTCAAATAGAGAATCAGCGCATTGCTGTACGAAGTGCTCAGATCGACGTGAAAGAAGCCCAGCTTAACTTGGAACGACATCAACTTACTGCCCCGGCTGCGGGAGTGGTAATGGAAAAGGCAGCCCGTCCTGGGCAGCAGGTAAGCCAGGGGCAACAGGCTCTGGTTATAGCTGGGGGGGAATCCATATCAGCAGAGGTGGAAGTGCCCTTAGAGCACCTAGACTTGTGGGAGCAGCGGACAGGGGCTTTTATCACAAGGGGAGACCAAGAGGTGGAGGCTCGGGTAGTCCACATTTCGCGCAATCATACTGGAGGCAGAAACTCGGTGCAGGTGAGCCTAGAGGTGGACAGTCAGCCCAAGTGGCTCTTGGGAGAATATGCGGAAGCAATTGTCCGAGGTGGAGAGGTTAAAGGCATATTTATACCTGTTGAAGCAGTGCTGAGAGACTCCCAAGGACCCTATGTATACGCTGATGAAGAGGGGTTAGCTGTGCGCAAAAGAGTGGAACTGGGGCTGCCCTTGGGTAACAATATCCAGGTAATGGGATTAGGGCAGGGAACTGAAGTTGTAGTTGCAGGGATGGAGCGACTACAACCCGGAGACCTGCTGTATCGGGTTGGTGAATGAGATGCTGAACTGGGTAATAGAAAAGAAAAAGATAGTAATAATGCTTTTTATTATGCTGATAGGGGTTGGCATTCTAACCATGCTACAGCTACCCAAGCGGGAGGTGCCGGAGATTGATCCCCCTGTGGCTACCATCACCACGGTTTACCCAGGTGCCACGGCCCAGCAGGTAGAGCAGTTTGTAACTAACAAGATTGAAGATGAGTTAAACGGGATTACAGCTATTGAAACCGTAACCTCTGTATCCAGTTATGGAGTGTCTCGGCTCACATTAGAGCTGAATGATAAAGCAGATCCAGAGAGAAGCTGGAATCTTGTGCGTCAGCGCCTAGGAAATGTAGAGAGCTCCTTTCCCCAGGATGTAGGCACACCGACCTTAAACGATGAACTGAGTATGCAAGGAGTAGCCTTTTACCACCTGGTAGGAGCAGAGCGGCAGGAGCTTTATCAGCTAGAGCCCATGCTAGAGCAGTGGGAAAAGCGATTAGGGCAAGTACCTGGAGTAGCTCGAGTAGAGCTAGAGGGATTGCCAGAGTCTCAGGTGCAGATAGATCTGCAGGTGGTCAAGATGAATGCTCTGGGAGTTACTTGGCAGCAAGTAGTACAAACACTAGAAGGAGAAGTGAGTAGCATTCCTCCAGGGGAGTGGCAACTGGAGGAGCGGAAATATCGATTAGTTTTAGATACCTTTGATGACCCAGCAGAGCTCATAAGTCTACCCATGGAGACTCAGCAGGGACAGCTAGTGCTAGGTGATGTGGCCCAGGTGATAGCAGGTTTTGCAACTCCCAGCTCATATATTAGCTACGGTGACAAAAAGGCCTTGACCATGACCTTGTTTATGGAAGGCGGCTCTGATGTTCCCAGTCTGCAGCGGTCAATTGACAGGGAAATAGAAAGCTTGCAGGAACAGTTGCCAGGGGGAATATCACTAATACAGGTTTACACCCAGGCTGAGCCTGTGCAAGAGCTCTTCTCTCAGCTTATTAAGGCCTTTATAGCGGCCCTGATTTCAGTGCTTATAGTGTGCTCGGCGGGATTGACCCTGCCCACAGCGATGAGCGTGGCCCTGACCATCCCCATTTCCATAAGCATCGGTATTATAGTTCTCCCCTATGTGGGAGTGGACATGAATCAGATATCCCTAATCGCCTTTATTGTAGTGTTGGGAATTCTAGTGGACGATGCTATCGTGGTAAACGAGAACATTGAGCGTCATCTCCAGCAGGGAGTAGCAGTGAAGGATGCGGCCATTCAGGGAACTGGTCAGGTTGCCATCTCGGTAATCACATCTACATTGGCAGCTACATTTACCTTTTTCCCCATGCTATTTTTGTCTGGAGCATCAGGAGGGTTTATCAGACCTCTCCCTGCCATAGTGATTAGTACAATTTTGGCTTCTACTTTAGTGGCCTTTACTCTAATACCCATCTTTAGGAGTGTTGGGGAAAGGAGTAGAGCGGGAACTAGAAAATCCGCTGGTTGGATGGGAGCCACTCTGGATAGGCTGGCTAACTGGTACGGAGAGCAGGTGCTGGGGAAGGTTATTGCTCACCCCAAGCGCTATGCCCTGGTGGGATTGACTCTGGGAACCTGCGCCTACCTACTAATCCCCTTAATCCCCTTGGAGTTTTTCCCGGATACAGACCGGGAGGAGGTCTTTGTGGAGTTAGCCCTTCCCGTAGGCACGTCTCTGGAAGAGACTAAGGAAAGAGCAGAACAGGTGAAGGACTGGTTAAACCAGGATCAAGGTGTGGTTCAGGTGTCTTCCTTTGTGGGCACTAACATCCCCAGGCTTTTTGGCATGAACATAGCCGCTGCTGGGGGCTCCCACAATGCAAACCTACTGATATTTATAGATAAAGAGGTTACATCTACTAGGGAAAAGGTGGATTTCTGGAACGAAAAGCTCCCTGAACTATTTCCCCACTTTATGGTTACAGCAACCCAGATTGAGTCTGGGCCCCCTGTAGGTGCACCAGTAGCCATTAGAGTAAGCGGACCTGAAATAGAGCAACTAGTTGAGCTTTCTCGGCAGATCCAAATGGAGCTGTCTAAGACGCAAGGGGCAGCTAGTATTTCTGATGACCTGGGGCGCCAGTTGCCTACTTTGTACTTCCAGCCTAATCGCCAGGCCATGAGTCAGTGGAATGTGACCAGTAGAGATATAAGTCAGGAGTTGCGCCTGCTGGGAGATGGCTTGGAACTAGGAGATTTTTATACGGGTCAAGACTTGTTAGAACTCAGGTTAAACTACCAAGGTGGAAATGCAAACCAAGTAGACCTATTAAGTCAAATCAAGCTAAAGGGAGAGGTGCCTCTTTCGGCCCTAGTATCCCCTGCAACTGATTTTAGCCTGCAGCAAATACCGCACAGAAACGGTGAGCGGGTGGTTACAGTGAGGGCTTACCCCGGAGCCAAAAGTGCTGATGAGATTTTAGCGGCGGCGGAAGCGGGCCTAGAGCGAATTGTAGCGGAGAATCCCCAGTATACTGTGGCCATAGCGGGAGAGATGGAGGCTAGAACTGATGTGTTCTTAGAGATGGGCAAGATTTTCATAGCGGTAGTATTTCTGGTACTAATGGTAATAACCATGCAGTTTTACTCACTGGTAATCCCCTTAATTATAATGACTACCATCTACTTAGCTGTGGCCGGTTCGGTATTAGGGCTGTTCTTGACTCAGACCAGCCTGGGATTTATGTCCATGCTAGGAGCCATGAGCTTGGCGGGAATTGTGGTGCGAAACGGGATAGTATTAATTGAGTTCATCAAGCAGAGCAGAGAAGCGGGGATGGAGCTAGAGGAAGCGGTCCTAGAGGCGGGGAAAAAGCGCTTCAGACCGATTTTACTAACCTCTATGACCTCCATTGCCGGGCTACTACCATTGCTCTTTACCCCTAATCCCCTGTTTCAGCCTTTAGCTACAGCTATAATAGCGGGATTGATTTTTTCCACGGTGCTGACCTTGGTAATAGTGCCGGCAATCTATACCTCATGGGCTAAATTTATAAAAACATAACAGCATACTTTTGGTAATAATTGGGCAGAATAGTCATGAGGTGATTAATGATGAGAGAAAAGCTACGCGACCTTATGACTAAAATTCCCAAGACCTGGAGGAAGCATTGGTACTACTTTGCCACAGTTCTAATAGTATTCCTAGTAACAGTACCAATAATCTGGGCCCAAAGTAATAACCTAGAAGTGGATGGTGTTGCTGAGAAGGACGTGGCCTCGGAGGTAATGCGTCCCGATAAGGTGGAAATGCTACCCCAGGATTTATTTAGTGAGGGAGTAAACAACAAAATTGGTGATGAGGAGAATGTAGAAGTAACCCCTGATGAAGAGCAAGAAGTGGTAGAGGAAGGCTCAGTTGAAGCGACCCCTGTGGAGCAAGAGGAAGAATGGCCTGCCATAGAGCTAAATTGGCCTGTAAACAGTGAAAAGCATTTGTCTCAGTATGGCTTTGGCTATTCAGCAACTTATGACGACTACCGCTTTAACCGAGGTGTGCACCTGGGAGTATCCAAGGGGACTCCGGTAAAGGCTGCTGCTGGAGGCAAGGTGGTAAAGGTAAGTGAAGATCTACTATATCAGAAAAGTGTGCTGATTGACCACGGTTCAGGTGTAACTAGCTTCTACGGTAATCTGGGAGAAGTTAATGTTGAGATGGACCAGAAGGTAGAAGCCAGTGCTGTGCTGGGTACAGTAGGTGAAAGGGGACAAGCTAGTTGGGCCCTAGACACTAATGTGTATTTTGAAATTAGGCATAACAGTAACGGTGTAGATCCGGTGGAAGTAATTGACGAAGAACTGAATAAATAACTAAATTTGGAAGAAAGAAAATAAAAAAAAGGCGCCTATAAGGCGTCTTTTTTTTACTGCCTTCTCATATACATTCAGTAAAATTGTTGAGGAGGCTCGTCAATGCAAGAATATATTAGGAAGCGAGTTTTAGAAATCGCCTACCATATTTTAGAGACAGATGCTACTGTGCGTCAGGCTGCGAAGATCTTTGGTGTAAGCAAGAGTACTGTCCACAAGGACTTGACTGAAAGACTGCCTTTGATAAATGAAGAGTTAAGTGATCAAGTTAAGAATATTTTAGACAAAAATAAGTCGGAGAGGCACATCCGAGGAGGAGAAGCCACCCGAAAAAAATATAAGGAGAAATGTGGTATATAGTAGAAGGATAATAACTAAATATGGAGAACTATAAATCTGTGGCCTCTATTGGTAAAAAAGGGCTAAAAAATCTAGCATTTGGGGAGCTGAATTATGTTTGGGTTAGGTATGGACATAGGGATCGACTTAGGGACAGCCAGTGTACTTGTATATGTTAAAGGCAAGGGTATAGTTTTAAACGAGCCATCAGTAGTGGCACTTAACAAAGACACTAATAGGGTGATTGCTGTAGGTGAGGAAGCCAGAAGGATGTTAGGACGAACTCCAGGCAACATTGTGGCTATTCGCCCGATGAAAGAAGGAGTTATTGCAGATTACGATGTTACAGAAAAGATGATTCGCTACTTTATTGAGAAGGTTAGCGGACGCCGTTGGATTTTTAAACCACGAGTTATGGTTTGTATACCCTCAGGTGTAACTAGTGTAGAAGAAAGAGCTGTAAAACAAGCTGCAGTACAGGCTGGTGCTAAGAGTGCATACTTAATTGAAGAACCTTTAGCAGCAGCACTAGGGGCAGGATTGGAGATATCTGAGGCCAGCGGCAATATGGTTATTGATATTGGCGGTGGCACAACTGACGTTGCGGTACTTTCCTTAGGCGGTATAGTAACATGCAAATCCCTGCGCGTGGGGGGAGATAAGTTTGATGATGCCATTGTCCGCTTTATCAGGAGAGAGTACAACCTGATGATTGGCGAGAGGACAGCTGAGGAGATTAAGATCCAGGTGGGGACAGCTTATCCTCGAGGTGATCGAAAGGAAACAACCATGGATGTTAGAGGAAGGGACTTGGTAACTGGTTTGCCAAAGACTCTTACTATAAGCTCTCAGGAGATATTTGGTGCCTTATCAGAACCTGTGGAGGCAATTGTAGGTGCTGTAAAAGAGGTACTAGAAAAGACTCCGCCTGAGCTTGCTTCAGATATAGTGGACAAGGGTATGATTATGACAGGTGGGGGTGCCCTGTTAAATGGATTGAACACGCTTTTGGCCCAAGAGACAGAGCTGCCAGTACACATTTCAGACGAAGCTATCTCCAGTGTGGCTATTGGTACAGGTAAAGCCCTTAGTATGATAAATGTGCTACAGGCAAATCAGATTACACCTAAAAAAATCATGTAAGGGGGGTTAAATCCACTTGATACGAGGACTATATACATCAGGGCATGGAATGAAGGTGCAGGGGAAGATGCACGACATAAATGCCAACAACCTGGCTAACGCAGACACAGACGGTTTTCGCAAGGACATAGGAATAAAGCAAAGCTTCCCCGAAGTGCTCCTGTATAGAATGGAGGATGCGGGAGACAAGCGCAACAATCCCAGTATGCTGCCACCTCGGGTGGGAACTATCAGCACGGGGGTACTGCTAGAGGAAGTAGTAACCACTCATAATACTCCCGGTGTTTTAAAGGAGACAGGGAGAAGGCTAGATGCAGCTCTAACTGGTCCAGGTTACTTTACTGTTAACGTGGACCCGGAGCTAGCTATAGAAGGGGAGCGTTATACGCGACAGGGTCGCTTTCAGGTAGATGGTGAGGGTCGTCTAGTTAATGGGCAAGGTCATCCAGTGATTGGGGAGAACGGAGAGATATTCGTAGATGGAGCCGATGTTACCATAGGTGGGGCAGGTGAAGTGGCTGTTGATGGAGTAGTGGTGGACAGGCTTAGAATTGTAAACTTTAACCCCGACGATGTGGAAAAAGCGGGGAATACTCACTTTCTTCATCAGAATCCAGAGCAGGTAGAGCTAGTAGATGAGCCATCTGTAAAGTGGGGCTTTCTAGAGGGATCTAATGTGGATCCAGTTTCAGAAATGGTGAATATGATTAAAGGTATCAGAAACTACGAAGCTAACCAAAAGGCAGTTCAGGCCCATGATGAGACCCTGGACAAGGCTGTAAACGATTTAGGGCGAGTATAAGGGTAAAAGGGGGCATAACACAACATGATGCGTGCACTTCATTCAGCTGGCTCAGGTATGCGCGGGCAACAGCTGAACATCGATAACATTTCCAACAACTTGGCTAATGTGAATACTACAGGTTACAAAAAGAGCAGAGTGGAGTTTCAGGATCTACTCTATAGAACAATGCGAGAGCCAGGAGCTCTTACCCAGGATGGGGGCGTAATTCCCACAGGAATTCAAGTGGGTCACGGGGTTAGGTCCTCTGCCACTACAGTTGACTTTGCTCAGGGTTCTCCTCAGGAGACTAATAATGACCTGGACCTGGCAATCAACGGAGAGGGTTTCTTTGCAGTAGAGCTACCTGACCTGTCTTTAGCCTACACAAGAGACGGCTCATTTAAAATTGACGCCGAAGGTAACTTAGTAACTAGTGATGGTTACTTCGTTCTAGACGAAGGATTTCAGCCAATTTACATTGGAGAAGAGACTATTTCTGATTTATCTATTACCCAAGAGGGGTTGATCAGCGCTCGCTTTGCGGGAGAGGATGAGCACGAGGAAATTGGTCAACTAGGAATGACTAGATTTGTAAATCCAGCGGGATTAGAGAAGATGGGGCAGAACCTGTACCGAGCTACTGAGGCGGCAGGCTTCCCAGAGGAAGGGGTTCCTGGAGAGTTTGGAATGGGGACAATACTTCAGGGCTTTATTGAAGGATCCAACGTGGAGATTGTGGGAGAAATGGTGGATATGATTACAGCGCAAAGGGCTTACGAGCTCAATTCAAAGGCAATCCATACCAGCGACGAAATGCTGCAAATGGCAAACAACCTGAAGCGCTAAACAGGAGTGATTTCCGATGAAGGTTGATATGACACATATGATGCAATCCCTTCCGGGAAAGAGCACAGGAACAGCTAATGCAGCTAGTGACAAGAGCCAAGCGGATAGCTTTGCCAAGGCACTGGAAAAAGCAGCGGAGAAGCAGGATTCCAAAGAACTTAAGGCTGCCGCTCAGCAATTTGAGAGCTACTTTCTCCATCACATGCTCAAGCAGATGCGCAGCACAGTACCCAAGAGCGACTTAATGCCCACCAGCTTTGCTGAAGAAATATATCAGGATATGCTGGATCAGGAATACAGCACACTTATGGCAGAGGGCAAAGGAATCGGCCTAGCAGATCTAATATACAAGCAATTGAAGGAGACCAGGTGAGTAATCACCTGGTTTCTTGTCCTTCTTTTTAATCTGTGATAAAATGGGAATATGTGTAATAAAGAAAGGGGTGGGATGCTTTGGGTATAGAAAAACTAGAGGGGAAGTTGGTAAATTACTCAAATGCATTAAGCAGGCTGCATGAAGCATTAGCTAGGGATGTATCAGACAGTATTGTATTAGATGCGGTGATACAAAGATTTGAATTTACTTATGAGCTTTCTTGGAAACTAATTAAAGCGTATTTAGCCTATAGTGGTATAGCAGATGTAAAAACACCTAGAGGAGCTTTTAAAGAGGCCTTTGCTGTTGGCTTGTTAAGAGATGGCGATGTTTGGATTGATATGATAGAAGACAGAAATCGCACATCCCATACTTATGATGAAGCTGAGGCGCGAAGAATTTATGAAAAAGTGAAGAATAAATACTATCCTATATTATCGGAACTAAAAAAGTCCATGGACAAGGAGTTTAAATAATGAAGTTTGGCTTAGAAGATAAAAAAATTGAACAAATTGTATCAACATTTAATAGGTATAAAGCAATAAAAAAAGCTGTGATTTTTGGATCAAGAGCAAGGGGAGACTACCAGTATAACTCTGACATTGACATTGCAGTTTACACAAATGGCAAACCCATAACAGGACTTTTGCATGAATTAGATGATGCTGCTGGCATTTATAAGATAAACCTTATTGTTGTAGATGAACTGGTTAATGAAAAGTTAAAAGAAAATATAGAGAAGGATGGTATTCAAATATACGATTAAGAAACACCAGGAGGTTTGAAGAGAACACACGGGAACCGTCCCCGTGTGTTCTCTTTTGGCTATTTAATATCGATTAATCTCCCGCACAATATCCTCGCCGCTGTAGTGGCCGGGCACGTTGATGCGCTTTAAAGCAAAGGGGTTATCACCTGGGCGGTTTACTCCGGGGCGCACTGTCAGTCCCAGCTCATAGCCCAGCTCCTTGGATACCTCTACAACTGTATCGTTGTATGTCCCGTAAGGATACGAGATAGTTATCACTTGAGTACCTACTTCTTCTTCCAGGAGTAGCTTTGACTTTTTTAGATCCGCTCGTATTCGCCTTCTATAGTCTTCTTCACTCTCACCTTCTAGCCTAGCAACTAAAGCAGGCGTGTCATCTACCGCGTAGTGCAAATCATGAGTATGGCTTTGAAGCTCTACGTGTCCTGATTGATACATCTCCCGAGCTTGATCCCAGTCAAAGTGCGCATTATAGCCAGGGGTTTGGCCGCGATAGCTAGTGATAGTGTAGATAGTAGCTGTCACGCCTAAATCTTTCAGAATGGGATAAGCATATTCATAATTGTTGGTGTAGCCATCGTCAATAGTAATGAGAAGAGGCTTTTCTATTTCCAGCTCTCCTTGTAAAAACAGCAGTAATTCCTCATCGGTTATGGTTTCGTAACCCTCAGCAAGTAAATACTTAAGTTGCTCTCTAAATACATCTGGATCTACAATGACACTACTAGCTTCGCCTGGAGCAAAGTAATGATACATTAGAATAGGTACTGTGGGGGTGTCATCCTTGGGAACTTGGGTAATTGCTACTGCTATTGCCACAAATACAAAAAAGATGTTAAAGGTATAAAGAAACTTACTTTCATTCATCTTACTGGTATCCTCCTCAAAAGATTAATTGATCTTGGTAATTATACCATAATTTGGATAAGAATAAAAAGACTTTAGAACTCCAATACTAAAAAAAAGTATCAGGAGGTAAATATGCGTGCTAAAACACTAATCTTTGTATTTTTATTCTTATTATTTATGGCTATACCTGTCACAGTAATAGAAGCAAATAGCAACAGCGGGGCAAAACAGGATAACTTAAACATATTGTTTCTAGGTGTAGATCAAGATCAGTTGGAAATGATATCAGTCTACTCAGTAGAGCAGGGAGGAGGGTACGCATCTAGAGCATATTTCTTTCCAGTGACATCATTGGCAAAAACTAACAGAAGCTTAGAAACCTTTGCAGATGTTTATGCCAGCGAAGGTGTAGAAAGTATCGTAGAGATTCTAGGACACAGGCTGGCTACAGATATTGATTATCACGTGGTAGTAGATCAACAGATTTTAAGTAAAGTGGGCTCTATAATCGGACCGATTGTGGTTAACCAAGAAGAGATAGACATAGAGGAGCTTTTCTCCTTGAGCACGCCCTATGATGATCAAATCCTAGGGGAGATGCTCAGTAGCTTTAAAAGTCCTCAAGTTTTTTTTGTTCAGCTGCCCGAACTATTTGTGGCTTTCAGGGACCACATAAGCACCGACTTTGCAATCACTCCCACTAATCTATATACTCACTATCAGTTAACCAGAAGGATAGACGTATCCAAATTACAAAAGGTGGTAGTAAGAGTAATTGATTTTGAATATGAAGAGCGCAAACTGTGTGTAATTCCTCAGGAACAGTGGATTTCCATAAGAAAAGAGCTACTTATCAACAAATAGTGGACAAGTGCCTGTGGATAGTGTGGATAAATCGGCTAAATTCTGTGGATAAAGGGTTTTAGCTGTGGAATATTTAATAGATGGAAATGTAATGTAAATATAAAAAAAGTTGCTGGGGCATCAATCCAGCAACTTTTTTTATATGGAGGTTGGTTGTTAAGCCTAGAATGCAATTCGTTTTTGTTCTTTTTCCTTCTTAACCTGAGTCATCTCCAAGTGATCATCTATATCCATAATTCTAACTAATAATTTTACCTTTTCCTCTTGATCTGCTCTAGCGTATTGACTTAAAAGGAAACCTCTTTGTCGCTCCAGTGTTTGTAAATAAGATCTGTTCATTAAGACCCCTCCTTGTTTTGTGATAGTGAGTTTTTGCACAATCTATAGTAAAAAAATATATTGTGTTCCAAGTAATTGTAATATGAGAATTGACTGACTATTTGCATTTATTATAACCGATGCAAAAGTTTGTGTCAATATGCACAAGCGAATTTTTACCACATTTTTATAAGAAATTGCGACAGGAAATGAGGGGGTGCTGTCGAATAGTATACAAAGTCTGTCTATCATTACATTTGGAAGTGAGGAGAAATCCAGTGAAGAAGTCTATTTTAGTAATAACATTAATAATTATATATACAGTGACAGCATTGGGGGCTCAAGCTGTCCAGCCTGGCTCTGACGATGATCCTTTGATGAGTAAAGGCTATCTTGATCGTTTCTTAAATGAATACTTTGAACCCAAGATGGAACAGTTAGATGATATCAACCGTCAATTAGATAGAATAGAAGAACTGGCAGCAGAATTTGAAAGAGCAGAGCTACCCTTTAAGGATGTGGATGAACACTGGGCAAAAGACGAGATAGGGTACCTTTATTATGGTGGCATAGTTGGAGGAATTGATGAACATACCTTTGGCCCCAACCAACAAGTAACTAGAGCCCAGCTTGCCGCAATGATTGTGAGAGCCAAAGGGATAGAAGATACCCCTGGGGAAAATCCCTTTACAGACTTATCCAGTGAGCACTGGGCATACAGTGAAATTTTAAAAGCCCATGCAGCTGGCATCGTAGGTGGTTATGACGATGGATCCTTTAAGCCAAACGCCAATGTGACCAGAGCTGAAATTGCCGCCATGCTTACAAGAGCCTATGTGCTAGATGGCAATAGTAGTGCTCAAGATTTTAAAGATGTGTCTGGTGACCATTGGGCCCATAGTAGCATAGTATCTTTAGTGAGGTCTGGTATTACCACTGGCTATGAGGACAATACCTTTAGGCCAAGTAACGATGCCACCAGGGCTGAAGTTGCTACGTTTTTGGCTCGTGTTTTAGATCCTTCAAAGCGAGCCGCTAAATAACTGATAAAAAGGTGTGAATTATATGACTGAGCGTAAAGATGATACTTCAATAGAGGAAAGAACAACAAGAAGAAGACGCAAGAAAAAGAAGAAACCGAAAAAAATTCTGCCACTACTGCTAATATTAGTGGTTGCCCTTTCAGCATACTTTGGGTTTCAATATACAGAGAACCTTTTCGCCAATAATGTAGATGTGACTATTCCGGGAGAAGATGATGAAAAGGATAAAAAGGACAAAGGCAAGAAAATAAGCACTGTGTTAATGATAGGAACAGATCAGCGGAGAAATGAACCGGCCCGAGCTGATGCCTTAATCCTTGCTGTGTTTAACAGGACAGACAAGGAATTAGATCTAATCTCAGTGCCTAGGGATACTAGAGCCCAGATACCTGGGAGAAGAGTGGAGAAGATTAACCACGCCCATGCCTATGGTGGAGCAGACTTAACTAAGCAGGCTATCGAGGAACTATTAGATATTAAAATAGACTCATATGTGGAAACTAACTTTGTAGGCTTTGCCAATATGGTAGACATTATTGGTGGGATTGAATTCGATGTGGAACGCCGTATGTATTATGTAGATAATGCAGACGGGACGGTAATTAACTTGCAGGCCGGTCCCCAAACATTGGATGGTGACAAAGCGCTTCAATACGTTCGCTTCAGAAATGATAGCAGAGGTGACCTAGGAAGAGTGGAGAGGCAACAGAGATTCCTAAAAGAGCTGGCAGACCAAATGTTGACCCTGGGCAATGTGACTAGGATTCCAAGCTTGGTTAGAGAGCTAAACAATAATGTGAAAACCGATATGCCTATAACTGATATGGTAACATTGGCTAACACTGTAAAGGATGTTGATTTAAATAATTTGAATACTACCACGCTGCCGGGAACTGCCAGAACTATAAGCGGCATCAGCTACTATATTTTAGATGAAGATGCCACAAAAGAACTACTAGATGAGAAGCTAGACAGAAATTAACAATTGCTCACAAAAATAAGCAATTGTTAATTTCTGAAAAAAGCGGAGGTGTACATTTTGAAGGTAAATATATTGGGTGCCCCAGTGGACAGAGTTGACATGGAGGGCGCCCTTCATTTTGTAGAGAAAGCAATAACAGAAAATAAACCAAAGCACATTATAACTTTAAATGCGGAAATAATCTATCAGGCTCAAAGTGAAACTGAGTTAATGGAAATAATTAATCAGGCTGATTTGGTAACTCCAGACGGTGCCGGGGTAGTTTGGGCATCAAAGGAGTTGGGCAACCCTGTTCCAGAGAGAGTAACCGGAATAGATTTATTGCAGGAAATAGCTAAAAAGGCTAATGCAACAGGTTGGAGACTGTTTTTCTTTGGCGCAGCCCCAGGAGTGGCGGCAGAAGCAGCAGAAAAGCTAAAGGAAAGCTACAGCAATATTAATATAGTAGGAACTCATCACGGTTTTATCAAAACCCAAGCAGATGAGGATCAATTGTTGCAACAAATAAGTGAAGCAAAGCCTCACATTCTTCTAGTAGCTTTAGGAGCACCTAGACAGGAATACTGGATAAAGAAGCACAAGGAAAAGCTAGGCATACCGGTGAATATTGGAGTTGGAGGAAGCTTTGATGTAATTTCAGGGCGCATTGATAGAGCCCCAAAATGGATGCAAAAAGTTCAGTTAGAATGGCTATATAGGCTAATTAAAGAGCCAACAAGATTTAAAAGAATGCTGGCATTGCCTAAGTTTATGGGGTTAGTAAAAAAAAGTACAAAAAAATCATGACTTTTTTTAATAGTACCCTCATAAACAAGCACCCTGACCCCGAAAAGTATACCGTAAGCAAAAACAGGGTAAACTAATAAATTTTATATTGACTAAACAGGCAATGGTATTATACAATGTAAAAGAATGTTTTTCCATTGCAAACAAGGTCCCTGCACCTTGTTTTTCGTAACTTATGGCAAAGTTATCCACAAGTTATCAACAGTTTTGCCAAAAGTTTCGTCAACTGTTATTAACGAAACAAACAAAATTCACAATCATTACCAACAACCAGCAAGTTGCTTACATTTCTTACTTTTACTGTAGTTTTTAAAGGTTTTCAAGCCTTTAAAATACACTTTAGGTTAATTGCAAAAAAATTCTTCGAAAGGAGTGATTGCTAAAACCGAAAAACTTAATATGTTTTGGGTATCAGCAACACAAATTTTGAGGAGAAAACAAATTTAAAGGGGGAAAAACAAAGCATGAAGAAGCACAGAAAGATTATTGCACTACTAATGGCACTAGCTTTCGTATTCAGCTTGGCAATGCCAGCAGCAATGGCAGCTCAGGAAGACCTAGCTGAAGTAGAAGAAGTTAGTGTAGCGGCTACAAAGCTAAATGCACTAGACATTATTGAAGGTTATCCCGATGGTACATATGGGGAGAACCAAACTATTACAAGAGCAGAGTTTGCTGCAATTGCAGTAAGAGCACTTGGTTTAGCAAGTGTTGAAAACGCTGCAAGAGGCAACACAATGTTCCCAGATGTTAACCCAGACGGATGGTACACTGGATGGATTAACCTAGCGGTTAACGAAGAAATTATCAATGGATATCCTGATGGCACATTTAAGCCAAATGAGCCTGTAACTTACGCAGAAGCACTTACTATGCTAGTAAGAATGGCTGGTTACGAGCCTTCTGTAAGAGGAAGCTGGCCAACAAGCCACCTAGCTAAGGCTGCTGAAATCGGTCTTACTTCAGGTGTTCAGTTCAATCACAGAGATGCTGCTTTAAGAGGAGACGTTTTCAGATTTGTTGACGAGACTCTAGAAGTAGATTTAATGGAAGCTTTCACTTATGAGGCTACTGGCCGTACTGAGTATAGAACAACTGACAAGAACCTTCTAACTGAAAGACATGATCTTGAAATTGTTGAAGGTCTTGTAACTGAAATTCCTCGAGTAGGAAACCTTGAGGATGATGAGATTGAAATCTTCGGTGAAGAAGATTTTGCAAATGATGGTTTTGTTACTTATGAAGTAGTTGCAGATATTGACTTTGAGGCTTTCTTTGGTATCAGAGTTAAGGCATACTACAATGACGATGACCAAATCGTTACAATGGCTCCAGCTCCAAAAGGTTCACTTTACTTTGATGCTGTAGAGTGGGATGCAGCTGAAGAAGAGCTTGTTTTAATGGATCTTGATAATGAGTTTGAGCTTCATGAAGATGCAATCGTATACCTAAATGGTGAGCTATCTTCTTTTGGCAACACTACTGTTGAGTATGATTACGCTAAAGTAGTTACTAATAGAAGAGGATATGTAGTATTTGTAGACGCTTATCAGTGGGATGACTTCATTGTAGTAGAAGAGCTTGATGGATATGATGTTTATGGATATGGCGAAGAACTTGACTTAGATGATTTTGTTGTTGTAAAAGATGGAAGAACATTGGATCTATCAGATATAGTACCTGGCGATATTGTATTCTATAATAATAATGCAGAGTATGCTGAAGTATTCAACAGCACTGTAGTAGGTGAAATTGAATATATCTTTAATACAGAATTTGAAGTTGCTGGAGAAACATTTGATTATGATAATGCTGACTTTGGAACAAGTGGAATTAATGTGAAGTATGTTGATGAAGATGGCGATATTGATAACTTCACTTCTGACGAAGCTGAAAAAATGCAAGATGAAGGCGATGTAGTAGTATTCTTAGATAGAAAAGGAAATGCTGTATTTGTTGATGGAGAGCTTGGCGTACTTGAAACTAGTACACTAGCACTATTCTTAACAGAAGACCTGAGTGGATACTTCGATGTTAGGGAAAGAGGTTACTTACTAGTTGAAGGTGTAAATGAAAATGGCGTAGAGATTGAATATGACTTCCGTTTAAACAACCTTGATAAGATTACAGTTTATGGTGATACTGAAGTTGAAGTTGGAGATGATATAACTCCAGGTGTGGAAGAAGTAGATAAGTTTGTGTTTACTGATGGTTCTGATACTGAGGTAACTACAAATGGTGCTATCGATAGCATTGGATTTAAAGGTGATGTTTCAACTGTAACTGACATACTTGCATTAAGCACTTATGCAGCTGCAAATGATGTTGTTCTTGAGCTTACTTTTGATGAAAATGGAAATGTTGTTGAGTTAGCATTCTATGACGCATCTAGATGGGCTTTGACAACAGAAGATTTAGAGCTTGATGACAGATTTGTAACAGCTACAAATGACTACAGATTGTCTTCATCTACTCCAGTATTTAACTTGGATAGATATACAGATGATGCTGATGACATTGTAGTAACTACTTGGGGAGCTCTAGAAGGATTTGGGGTTGACGATGGTGATGCAAAAGTATTCTTCGATGCGGATGGTTATGTAGACTATCTTGTTATACTACAAACTGATACAGAAGATGTTACTGACTACACAGGTGTTATTTCTCAAATTAGAAATGATAGCGATGGGGATTTAGCAAGAATCAGAGCTTTCATTGATGGTAGTGAAGAAACTTTATACATTGACCAAGATAAATATACTGAAACAAATGCTCCAGTATTAGGTCAAGCGTTTACAATTACAGTTGATGATGCAACTGGAAGAGTTCTAGAGATAGCAAATGCTAATACAAATTCACCAGTTATTGTTGATACAAACCAAGTAAGTACTGTAGACAGAACAATTAACAATGGATTGTATAAGCTTGATAGAAGTGGTGTTGTTTACGATGTTACAGATCCAACTGACATTGAAGTAATTCCATTTAGAGATTTAAGAAGCTTAGACAGTGATAATGAAGTAACAGTAGTGTTTGAGTCTGCAAATACTTCTTACTTCCTAGAAGCAATTCTAGTAACTAAAGATGGTGAAGCTGGTACTGGCGGCGCTGGAGTAGATACTTATGAGTTGAAAGACCTTCAGCTTGTAAACTCTGATGCTGATGTACAAGTCACTATTGAAGAGGAAAATGTACCATCTGGCACTGACTTTGTAGCTCAATTAATTCAAGATGGAAATCATGTAGCTTATGTAACATTTGACGATACAGATTTTGCTTCTAATGAATTTGATATAGTATTTAGTGGTGCAGGTGACACTGGATCCTTCACTGTAAGAGTATTTAAAGCAAATGACCCAGATACAATACTAGATCAAATTAGTAAGTTTTTAGTTGACTAGTTAAAAGTTAGATAGTTTTATAAAAAAGTTAGGTTTTACATTATGTGATAAAACTAACTAGATAAGAGGCAACCTCTTGCGGAAAGTACCGCAGGAGGTTGTCCTTTTGTATTTCAATTAAGACCCTCGGTGCCTGACACCAAGTTATAAACTTATTGAAATGCTGATTTAAAAACTTACCTCACAGGTGCTTATTGCGGGGTTTTTCTTTACATTGATTTGAACTAAATGCATATAATAATTCTACTAATAAGCCTAGAACATTCAAGCATAAAAAGAACCAGCGGATTAGGTCTATACCCAATTAGCTGGTTTATTATTGCTGGGGAGTATAAAGTTGTACAGTATATAAATTAGTAACTTCGAAGCAATTGCTGTAAATGATGCAATTATGTAATATAGATAGTCTTCTCCCACCCATCTGGAAATTCCAAAAGTTTTATATCAGCCTCTTCATATTGTTCAATTAAAGCTTTAAGATTTGTAACAAAACTATTCCACTCGACTTTATCGTTTATAAGTTTACCTATAATCAATAATACTGCAAAAAAGGTATCATTTTTCACACCCTTTTCTATGTCTTTTCTATGGAGAATAGGTTTAATTGTTATGTTTCGATTGTAAAGTCTACCGTAATGAGCACATATATTTCTTACAGTTGATAGTACATGTAGCCAGCTTTTAATATATTTATGCGGTACACCATATTTATGAGCAATCAAATACGCAATATGAGTTCGGAAGAAGGAGAAGTACTGGTGTGGTTTCTAGTTTAATATATTCGCCAAGTAGCTTCTCAAGATGTTTTTCGTTAAGAGGAATAATATAATTTAGTAATTCTCGTCTTATGGTTCCAATGACTCTTTCAGCATATGGGTTTTGCCAGGGAGACCGATAAGAAGTAGGTTTAGATTTTAAAACAGGATTATTGTCATAAATCTATATAATTCTTTAAAAAAGCTTTCCAATTAAACTTACCAAAGCAACAGTTGCCAGAAGCATTGAGTGTCCTCAAATAGATGCAAAATGCCTACTCTAGCGGTGTTGAAATTGATTTTAGTATTATGTGTTGCCCGGTAATTTTTAAGGCCTTCAGCGCTAAAAGAACACTTCTATATGCGAATAACCACAATAGACCTTTAATGGATATAATGCTATAATATTCTAAACTATTGAAGCATAAGGATGAGACAAAGAAAGACAAAGGCCTCTCAGAGCTAGCTGATACTATTAAGTCTCATAAATAATAAAAGGGGGTTTTGTATTTGAAGAAATTTTTATCAGGTATTATTGTGGGTGTGTTAATTGCTAGCAGTGGTATAGTTATCGCTCAAGAAAATATTAAGTTGATAGTAAATAGGCAAGAAGTGCGTACAGATGTAGCTCCGCAGATGATTGATGGTAGGGTAATGGTGCCAGTTAGATTTGTCTCAGAGGCATTAGGAGCTAATGTAACCTGGGATGGAGAAAGAAATACAGTACAAATAAGCACAACTCCACCTGAATTGTATATCTCGGAGTGGCTAAACCTAGATAAGTTAGAGGGATATGCAATTTTTGTTGCTCAAGGACCTAGGTTGATGACATTGACTAAAGGGGAGCAGGAAGTAACCTTTACTTTTCCGTTTTTACGGGAGGGTGAACAGAGAGAAGTGCGAACTGATAAGGGTACTTTGAGGATTAAGAAAGAGGATTATAATATGTATTTCCATGTTAAAGATTTAAAAGAATTGGGTTTTTAAATGAATAAAACCTCTGAGGTTGCCCCCAGAGGTTTTATTATTATCCTTACTCGTTAGCGTCAGTTAAAAGTACGAATGATACGTATCTTGAGTTATCAGCAGCTAGGTAAAGAGTTACTTCATCACCTTGTCCAAGGTTTCTAAAGTTCATAGTTTCTATGTCTGTAGCATCTTGAGCATCGTATACTACAGCGCCACTGTCAAGTAGGTATACTGTTGTACCTACAGTGATTGATCTGTCTCTTACAGAGATTTGGTCGATAGTTACTTCTACCATGTTGTCATCAGTATCTGCGTCTACTTCAACAACGTCAGTTACTCTGTTAGTGTTAAGGTCTACTTTGAACTCAACTACTGCACCTAGGTCAAGTGCATCTACATCACCAGATAGATCAGAGTCATCTTTAGTGAAGTAAGTTACTTTCTTGCCATCTACGAAGAAAGTTAATCTCCAGCTGTCGTTAGCTGTTACATCTCTCTTTTCAGTAAGCACACCAGCGAAGTCTGTTTTGTCATCTTCTCTGCTGGAGTCGCTAATTACAAGAGCGATAACTTCGTCTTTGTCATTTACATAAATGTCAGCAGCTTCAACAGTGTCAAAGTCTAATGCACCAAATGTAGTTACAATGATGTCATCAATGTCACCATCATAGTCTTCAGTTAAGAACGCAACAGCGTTTCCAGTTAATCTGTACTGACCTACAAATCTGTCATCTACATCAAACTGACCCACAGAAATGTCATTAAGGAATTTTATACTTTCAATATCTCCATCAGAGTCAACTTCAACTTGTACTACCGTATCTTTTTGTACTGTACCAGCTGCCCATGTGAATGTTACTTCAGCTTCGCTACTGTCTTCACCTTTAAAGCCTGCACCAGTATCATGAGTTAATGTAACATACTCATCATTTTCGTAAACAATTACTTCAATATCTTCTAAGTTAATGTCATATGGAACTTCTTGACCATTTTCAGTAAGTAGATCTAGTGTCCACATTGGAGTGCCTCTTAAGTTGAAGTCAGAAGTGTTCTCAGTTACATAAGCGATAAAGTCAGAAGTTACTCCGTCGCCTAGTTCACCTACAACAAACACTACATTTTCAGCTCTGTCAACAAATACTTCAACAGCGCCTTCTTCTTGCATATCTTCTAGAACACTTTCAGTAAGTGCTTTTAGCTTATCGCCATCTAAGTAATATCCGTCTACATCAAACTCTTTGCCATCAACTTCAAATGATCCATCAAAGATGTAGTCGATTTTTCCAGCAAATGCTTTGTTGTAAACTTCAGCAAAATCTTCGTCTTCGTTGTAGAATAAGATGTCTCCAGCATTTAAGTCTGCTACGTCAAAAGTGTATCCACCTTTAACAATTGTGAAGTCTTCAGCGTCAAGCTCTTCGCCATAGCTGTATACTACAAACTCATCAACTTCTTCAACTACTAGGTATCCAGTCCAGTCGTAAGCATCTATGAATGCAACATCGCCAGCTTTGTCTAAAACTACTTTGGCGTATTCATAGTCGGCTGATGTATCAGTTGTGTAGTCGATTGTTTTGTCAAGAGTTACGAAAGTAAGCTCATTTTCATTAGCATCGATTTCAACAGCATCAATGTAAACTTTGCTATCGTTGCTTACTTGAATGCTTACGATTTCGTTGTCATCGTTAGCGTATGCAATAACTTCAACACCATATAAGTACTCTACGTCTGCATCGATAATTAACTCATAAGTCTCAGCATTTTCACCAGTACCAAGTCTTATTTCATTGTCATCTAAGCTATCATTAGTTCTAGCGATAGCAGTTACTCTTTCCTCAACTTTAGTTAAGTCAAGCTTGTGAGTAAGAAGAGTTTTGTTAACAATTTCAAATCTTCTTTCAGAACCGAAGCCAGTTTGCTCCATTAAGTTTACATCAAGAGCTTCATCAACAAAAGAGAATACAGCTCCTCTTGGTGCTGGTTGATTGTGCGTAAAGCTCTGACCGTTAGTGATACCTAGCTCTGCAGCTTTTGCCAGGTAGTTAGTTGGCCAAGTTCCTCTTGTAGCTTCTTCATAACCTAATACTCTTACGATCATTGCAAGAGCTTCAGCATATGTAACATCGTTTGATGGACCGAAAGTACCATCTGGATAACCTTCAATAATCTCGTAGTTTACTGCTAGGTTAATGTAACCTGTGTACCATGCATCAGCTTTTACATCTGGGAACATTGTAGAGCCCATAGCTGATCTTGATGCTTGCTCTAAGCCAAGAGCTCTAACTGCGATAGCAGCAAATTCTGCTCTTGTGATTGTGTTGTCTTCACCTAAACTTCCATCTTCGTAACCTTCGATTATGCCTAGTGCTTGCAACTTAGCAGCTGAATCATATTGACTTGCTGCTGCCATTGCTGGGACAGCTAGACTGAATACGAAAGTTAGTGCAATTAATAATGCAATAATCTTTCTGTTCTTCTTCATTACTTGTTTTTCCCCCTTATAATGTTTGTTTTTAATTGATAGCTAATTATAAATGATGGTAAATCAAAATCCTTAGGTTAACCGATCCCTCCTCTCGAATGTTTCTAGTATGCAATTAACCTAAAGTGTATTTTAAAGGGAAGCTCCCCTTAAAAAACTTGAGAAAATCATGGTAATTAATGTAGTCAATAACAGTTGCTGAAAATTAAACATATATTTACTTTATTGCATAAAAAAAACTGTCGATTTTTATAATAAATCGACAGCATCCATTAGGTGCTTTGTTGAAGTATGGGTATAGATGGTTGTAGTGTTAATTGATGCGTGACCTAGGAGTTTGCTAATCCGGTTTAAGTCAACTCCGTAGTCTTTATATAGAGCTGTAGCAAAAGAGTGACGTAATACGTGGGGAGTAACTTTGGCTGTATCTAGATTAGCCACCTCTGCGTGCTTTTTTAAAATCTTACGTATGTATTGGGTTGAGAATTGTTTGTTATGTGATGAGAGAAACAAATAGGGAGATCTGATGGGAATTCTCTCTTTATTTATGTAATCAAAAATTGCCTTTTTAACTTTGTCGTTTAAAGGAATTTCCCTATATTTTTGTCCCTTACCACTTTGAATGTGGAGAATGCTACTTTTAAGGTCGATATCTTCGAGTTTTATCTCTACCATTTCTGAAACCCGAATACCAGTATAGTAAAGGGTTTTAATAATAGCCAAATCCCGATAACTATTGTTAGTATCCCTAGCGGCTGCGTCAAATAATTTGCGGATTTCCTCCTGCTCTAAATATTTAGGAGGTCTCGTAGGTATTTTTGGGGCGTGGATTTTTTGTGCCGGGTTTTTTGCTAGTAGCTCCTCTTCAAAGCAAAATTTAAAAAAAGATTTAATGGTAGCAATACTTCTAGCAATACTTCTTGGTGCATATTTTTTTTCATGCTTTAAATAGGATAGGTATGTTCGCAAATGTAGAGTGTTAATGTCAACAATGGAAGGGTCTTCTTGAAAATGGTTTTTTAATATGAATTCATGAAAATAGGATAAGTCCTTCTTATAACCGTTGATAGTTTGAATACTTCTATTTAATTCAACTTCTAAATAAAGGAGAAAGTTATCTTTGCAGTGAAGAAATTTCATTTGTACCTCCCGAGTAAAAGCAATATGTTAGTTTATATTAGGTCAACCTTAATTATATTTTAAGCAATGTAAAGATGCAATTCAAAAATTTCCAGAAATATGCTTATTTATAAATATATTTTTGCAGGATTACGTTATCGCATCATAGAATAAGTTTAAGAAGAAAAGAGGTGATGCTTTTGGCTTCAGGAAAAACTAGATATGTATTAGTTTTCCTAACTGTATTTTTTTTATTTATGGGCACTAGTAAAGTAGTAGCTATGGAAGATAAAGTTTTAGAAGAAATGAAGATGATGCTGAAGCATTTCTATTATGAAGAGTTAGACGGTGAGTTGAAGAATGCCAATAGCATTGAAGATATTCAGCAGGCTTTAAATGATCCCCATATTAGATACTTTCCTACGGCAAATACATCGGGGTTAATAGATAGCATAGAGAATAATAACGGAAGCGTAGGTTTTACAGTCAGTAATGTTGATGGTTACATAACAGTTGTCAGTGTGTATCCCAACAGTCAAGCAAGGGAATTCGGAATTGAGACAGGAAATATAATACTTACAATTAATAGGCAGAATACTGCCGAAATGGATATTGATACCGCCCAAGAGTTGCTCAGTGGGACTCCAGATACGGAAGTGGAGTTGGTAGTAAAGCAGGGTGGACAAGTTAATGAAATAACCTTAACTCGACAAGTATATGCTAATAGCTCTGTGCAGTATGAGTTGATGGATGATGGCATAGGCTATGTAAAAATAAGGTCCTTTACAAGAACTACTCCCAACGAATTGGTGAGGGCCATGGATTACTTTAAACGAGAGAATGCTCGCGGGGTAATAGTAGACTTGCGAAATAATAGTGGCGGTCTGGTAGAAGGAGTCTACGGAGTAGCTGAAGCATTAGTTCCTGAAGCACCTATTACTCACGTGGTAAATAGACAGAGAATTGCTGAATCCTATTACACCTCTGGCAAAGGGCTGGACATGCCTTTGGTGCTTTTGGTCAATAGGGGTACTGCCAGTGCTGCAGAAATTCTAGTCAGTGCTGTTAAGGATAATCAAGTTGGAGTAGTTGTGGGAACAGAGACTTATGGCAAGGCTTATATTCAATCAGTGTACGAGCTCAGCGATGGAGGATTATTTGCATTGACCACTGCCCAGTATCTAACTCCTCAGGGGCGAGCCATTCACAGGGTGGGGATTTCACCTGACTACTATGTGGCGCACCCAGGGGAACAGCTAGAAATGGCGGTTCAAGTGCTGAGAGAATTGATACAAGATAAAATAAGAACTAATCAAATTGGCACATGGGTTTTTATGGATATAGGTAAGAAGAACTACTTTGTTAACGGCAGAGAGCGGGAGATGCATACAGCTCCATTTATTAAAGATAGTGCTACATATGTTCCGTTGCGGAAAATAGCTGAACTGTCTGGTTCCCAAGTAGTGTTTAACTCAGAAACGAAGGATGTAAATATATACAGTAGGGGAGTAAACCTGGAGTTTAACCTGGACTCTCGTACCAGCTACATAAATAATTTTGAAGTAATAATGAGACATCCTCTAGTTGTAGTGGATGGGCGCACCTTTATTCACGTTAGATTTTTAGCGGAACAGCTGGGTGCCGATGTTTACTGGAGCCCAGAAATAAGAAGAGTGAGTATAGCAATATAGATTGTCAAGGGAAGATTCTTTTGACAATGTTGTACCCTTCTGGCAGATGCCGGAAGGGTTTTTATATTTAACATAGAAATAATTTATAATAAATGAAACTTTTGGCATAAAATTACGTCTATATTGTATGGGTTATTTTTGAGAAAAGGGAGTTGAGTTTTTTGGCAATACTCGAGTTGAAAAATATTAAGCGTCACTATAAAACAGGACAAGTCTCTGTTAGTGCGTTGAAGGGAATAGACTTTCATGTGGACAAGGGAGACTTTGTCTCAATTATGGGTCCTTCGGGGTCGGGAAAGTCAACGTTGCTAAATATAATTGGGTGCTTAGATAGGCCATCGGAGGGCGAGTATATTCTGGCAGACAATCATGTGGAGAAACTGGGTGACAGTAGACTGGCAGACATTAGAAATCAATTTATTGGCTTTGTATTTCAGAGCTTTCACCTGTTGCCGGAGCTCACCGCTCAAGCAAATGTAGAGTTACCCTTAATCTATAGAGGTGTGGGAGGGAAGATAAGAAAAGAAAAAGCAGTAAAAGCTTTAGAAGCAGTTGGTTTAGGAGAGAGGCGGAAGCACGTTCCCTCACAACTTTCCGGTGGAGAGCAACAGCGAGTGGCTATTGCCAGAGCACTGGTGGGTGACCCTACTGTAATTTTAGCAGATGAGCCTACAGGAGCCTTAGACTCTCGTTCCAGTCGAGTCATAATGGGGATTTTCCAGAGGCTAAATAGAGAAAAGGGGATAACCGTAGTACAGGTTACTCATGAATACAATATTGCCTGTCACGGCAACCGAGTTATTCACTTACTAGATGGTGAGATTGAGCGGGTTGAAACATTAGAAAAGCCAATAGATGCAGTAGAGGCAGAAGTAGCTGCTGCGGGGGAAAACAAATAAGGGGGAGAATTTTATGGCACAGCGCATTTCTATGATTTTACTTATTCTAATAGTTGTATTTGGAGGGGGATATTACGCATACCAGGAATTGGTCCCGCCACCGGAGGAAGAGGCTAGGGGTCCAGTATACGCTACCAAAGAGGTAGTGAGAGGAGACTTATCAGTAGGTGTTGATACTTCAGGTCCCTTAAATCCTTCGCGGGGAGGCTCTATTCAGGTTCCTGGTGCAAGAAATAGTGGCATGAATAGCTCTGGGCGCAGCTACAGTTATTTAGTGGAGGACATCATGGTTGAAGAAGGAGAGGAAGTAACTCAAGGGCAGACTATTGTAAAGCTAAGCTCAGCAGAGTTGATGACGGATATTGAGGATATGGAAGACCGAATTAAAGAAAACAAGGAGTACTTAGCAGACCTGCTGAATATACCAGTTAATGAGGCTGATAGGGCTAATCCTGCCCAAGGTATTACACTACACGCTCCAATAGAAGGTAGAGTTACGGAGCTATCTGTGACAGAAGGTGAGGATGTTCGCCAAAGCCAAATAGTGGCAAGGGTAGTTGATGATTCCCGCTTTTATATGACAGCATACCTAACTCCCAATGAAATACCTAATGTGGAGGTCGGTCAGACAGCCTATTTGACTTTTTCTCAATTTGATGGGAGAGTAGAGGTAAAGGTAACAGAGGTAGTAGCGGACCCAGTTCCAGTAGCCCAATCAGAGCTTATGGATTCCTATGGCATAGGTGGTGAGCGAGATGAGGAGAGATACATAAATGTTCACTGGGTTACTTTAGAGGGGGTTAATGAGGGGTTAATTAGGACTGGGATGAAGGCAAAAATAGAGTTGAATAACAGAGCATTGAGATATGAAACGCGAGTTGAAGGCTTTGTTAACGAAGAGCGAATACTCAGTAGAGCTGAAGGTGTAGCAACTAATGTTTTCGTAAAGAATATGCAACGGGTGAATGAGGGAGACCCTATTGTCTCTCTAGCAGGTGAAGACACCAGAGAGCTAATTCAAGAGAGGATTAGCGAGATTAGAGATCAGGAATCTGAGCTGAGGCAGCTTTGGAGCCAGTTAGATAACTTAGAGGTGAAAGCGCCGATGGCAGGGGTTGTAGCTAGAGTAAATTCAGAGCCAGGACAGATGGTTTCCGCAGGAGATTGGATTGGGCATATTTACAATACTGATGATATGTACCTAGGAGCGCGCATTGACGATATTGATGTGGTGCTTGTGCAGCAAGGAGCACCTGTCAAGATTACCTTGGATGCTATGCCAGGGGAAAACTTTGAGGGCGAAGTGCGGCACGTATCTACAATGGGGCATGATAGCGACGGCATGACTAGATTTCATGTGGACATTCAAGTCAAGGGTAGTCCGGAAATGCGACCAGGGATGCAGGCTCAGGCACATATAGAGGGGGGAAGCGTGGAAGATGCACTTCTTGTACCCTTAGAGGCAGTCTTTGAAGATGATGGGCAAACAAAAGTAGAGATCATAAATGAAGATGGAACAGTGGAAATGGTAACAGTTGAACTGGGCTTGATGGATGACAGGTTAGTGGAAGTCAAGTCGGGACTAGAAGAGGGGCAAGAGGTTATTACAGGAAGTACTGACGATTTACTACCAAGTCAAGGAGTACAGTCCCAGGATGGTCTCTTGCCAGAAACTAGAGGGAATTAGAGGTGCTAAGTATGTTTAAAAAGTTTGGATCACTATGGGTGCGCCTCTGGTTTACAGCTCAAATGGCGGGGAGGGGGATTTTAGGTAATCCTCTTCGTTCGGCTTTAACTATATTAGGAGTAGCAATCGGGGTGGCATCTGTAGTTGCATTGATGGGAATTGGAGAAGGAGCTAGACAGGCAGTAGTGAGTCAGTTTGAAAGCTTGGGTTCTAATGTTATAGTGGTGGAAGCTAAAGAGCAATCGGTGGAATTTGATGCAGATCGGGCTCAGGATTTGGTGGAGCGAGTTCAAGGCCTTGATCTGGCAACACCTGTAGTACATACTGAGGCTGTTATGCAGTGGCGTCGAGATAGAATGAGAGCAGATATATTAGGGGTCAATAACCATTTTTCTGAGATTAGGGATCACCAATTGATAGCGGGAAACTTCTTTACAACCCTTCATGTGGAGCAGCGCTCCCCAGTAGCAGTGTTGGGATACAATGTGGCCCTAGAGTTGATGGGTGGCAGAAGCCCTGTGGGGCAAACCTTCACCATGGATGGAAGGACCTTTAGGATAGTGGGAGTGCTAGAGCCAAAAGGTGAAAGCATGGGTGAGGGTATAGATGATAAGATTCTAATACCCTATACTACAGGACAACGCATAGCAGAAAAGAGGACAGTGGAAGAGATCTGGGGAAAAGCGGGGTCCCCGGAAGAGGCAGAACTAGCTGTAGTTCAGCTAGGAAGGATTTTCAGCCGAGAAATGGGAACGGGTAGAGCTGTACCTCGCCCCTCTAGTGGCAACAACGATGGAGGCCAGGATGGGCAGATGCCTGGTGAGCCCATGCCACCACCTGGACAGGAACCAGGTGGAGAGCCAGATGACAAAGACGACGATCTGGCTTTAGGGCGTGACGATGACTTAATCACAGTTACAAGCTTAAATCAGCTCATCCAAGAAGCAGATAAAGCTAATCAAGTAATGACCTTATTGCTAGGGGGAATAGCGGCAGTGTCATTGCTGGTAGGTGGGCTTGGAATTATGAATATTATGCTAGTGGCAGTGACAGAGCGGACTAAAGAAATAGGAGTGAGGAGAGCCTTAGGGGCTAAGCAAACTGACCTGCTAATTCAGTTTATATTAGAGGCACTGTACTTAAGTGCCATTGGCGCTATAGCTGGAATTGTGGCAGGGATTTGGGGAGTGAACTTCTTTGCCCAGTATGGTTTTGAGACTGCTATCAGTCTCCAGGCGATTAAAGTGGCATGTGGTGTGGCACTAGGTGCAGGTTTATTGTTTGGCGTCTATCCCGCAGTGTCAGCTTCATCGGTGCCGCCGGTGGAAGCACTTAGGAGATAGGATTAACTTGACATTCAAGGATTGAACACAGGGGTGGTAAAGTGATAAATAGCAGGGAGCGCCTTAAATTCTACATACTGTATTTATTCCCCATAGTTCTGTGGGTTGGAATAGTACTTTATTTATCAAATCAGTCTTTTCAACAGCAGGATATAAGACCTTTTATAAGTAGATATGAAGATATGTTAATGCGAATCCTGCCAGAAATAAGCTTTACATATGGGAACTCCACGGTTTCTACAGAAAACCCAGTGGGATTTGTTCACTATGTATTTAGAAAAGGGGCTCACATACTTGTATATGGAATCCTAGGACTGCTGTTGGTGCGGGCCATTAACAAGAAGTGGGATAGTTTAGCTGGCTCTGCTATTTTTTCCTTATCGCTAATAATGAACATAGCAGTTATAGATGAATGGAATCAAAGCCTTAATCCCAATAGAACTGGAAGTGCTCACGATGTAATTTTAGATTTAATTGGGGCAGTAATGTGTATCGGCTTGTATATAATTTTAGTTTTAAAAAACAAAGCCAAGAAATAAGAAAATATAAAATATTACATAATAAAATGGAAAATTATGATTATAATAGCAGGAATATCATAAACGTATGTTGAAATTAAGTCCTAGCCCTTTAGCCCTATTTTGAACTAAATAGGGCTATGTATATTAAATTAAGAATATTTAAAGGCATAATGTTAGATTTAGGGATTTTTGGAGGTGGTGATTGGAGATAGTTATATCAGAAACATTAAGGATTATTTATATATAAGCAAATAAACATTTAAAGAAACGGAGGGATTGTTTGTGGCATTTAGAAACCAAAAATCAAAGCTAGCTATATTGTTTATTATCGCATTAATTTTTTCTTCATTGGGAACTGCTTTTGCAGCGGGGCACTCAGATATAGAGGGCCATTGGGCCAAAGATGAAATACTACAATGGACTGAGCAAGGTAAAATTGAGGGGTATCCCGATGGAACCTTTAGGCCTAATAACAGTATAACAAGAGCAGAGTTTATTGCAATTATCAACAGAGCTTTAAATTATGAAGAAGTAGAGGAAATTAGTTATTCAGATGTACCAGCAGGTGCATGGTATGCCTCTGAAATTGCTAAGGCAGCAGCTGCAGGATACATCGCAGGTTACAGCGATGGTACCATGCGACCTAATAAATCTATCAGTAGACAAGAAGTATCAACTATAATTACAAGAATAGACAACTTAGCAGGAAATTCAACTGAGGCCGATAAGTTTATTGATGCGGGTGATATAGCAGGTTGGAGTAAAGAATCCGTAGGAGCAGTAGCTAAAGCTGGATTTATGACGGGATATAAGGATGGAACATTTAGACCTCTAAACGATATTACCCGAGCAGAAGCAGTTGTTACATTAAATCGTGTTTTAGAAAGCGCTGAAGTGACAACATATAACCAACCAGGAAACTATGGACCTATAGTAGCTATATTGGAGCACCCAGGAAATGTAGTAATAGATGCAGCTGGGGTAAGTTTGAGTAATATGATTATTAAAGGAGATCTGATAATTACTGAAGCTGTTGGCAATGGAGAGGTTTATCTCAACAATGTTACAGTAGAAGGTGATACATTTGTAAACGGCGGAGGAGCTGACAGTATTTACTTTAGAAACTTCAGTGGTGAAACAGTTGAAGTAAATGTAGCTAGTGGCAATGTACGGGTAGTTGCTGAAGGCGAAACCAAAGTAACAAATGTGAACATGAAGTCAGGAGGAAAACTGGAAAACAATAGCGCTGTAGGAAGTGGATTTTCAAATGTTACTGTAAGTGAAAAGGCTTCTATAGTGTTAAAAGGGAGCTATGAAAGTGTAGATGTAGTTGCTAGTGGCTCAGACATAAATGTGGAAAGCGGAGCAATTAACACAGTTAATGTAGGCAGTGGTGTAGCAGAAGAAAGCACCAACATTACCCTGGGGGAAAATGCTGGTGTAGGTACACTGAATGTTAATGGGAATGTTTCAGTTTCAGGTAGTGGCAATATTATTAGTGCCAATATCGCAGCAGATAATACAAATCTAGATCTTAAAAGCGGTAATGTGGAAGCCTTAACTGTAGCTGAAAACATATTAAATGCAAATGTAAATACAACAGCAGACGTTGTCATCTCAAACCTTATTGCAAATGGAGCAGTTAGCATTAAAGGTGAAGCAGTAGTCAAAAGGGCAATCGTAGCGGCAGAAAACGTTATTCTGGAAAAAGCCCCTGAGGAATCCTTGGTAAAAGAAGGTGTTACTACAAATCTGGGTGGCGAGGAAAAGGCCGGAGATAAATCTGACAATGATATTGAAAATGCTAAAAGCGAAGTAAGCAAACGGGTAAAAGAAAGACAAGAGGAAGTATCGAAACCAGCACCAACAGAGCCTAAAGATGATAGTGGTTCTGGTGGCGGTGGCGGCGGAGCTGCTCCTGGACCAAGTGATCCAGATCCAAGTGATCCTGTAGACCCTGTAGACCCTGGTGACGAGGTAAGCCCGGCAAGAGAAGCTATGGTTGAGTTTCTTGCAGGCATCGCAGGAATTTACTATACTACTGATACTGATGAATTAGTTGGTGTTCTGGAAGATTTTAGAGATGACAATAGGTACACCGTTAGAAAATTATTTGGCGAGGACTTTACTGCTGATGATGTAATTGAATTCTTGATTGCTACTAGAGATAAGTTACCATCTGTGGTCAACAGTGATATAAATGGCTTGGTTACAGTGTTTGCTGGAAATGATGACGAGATTAAAGAACAAATGTATATATGGCTTAAAGAAGCTATGCTAGAAGTAGTAAAAGAGGATGGTGGTGATTTTGAACACTTCAAAACAAAGCTAGCTAATATTGGTTGGAGCACAGACTTACTAGTGGAACAGCAAGAAGAGTTAGCGGACGTTGTGGACCAAGGTGGTAAGGCGGAGCTTGCTTTAGGGAAAGCCTTTGTTCGTTCCCAAACAGAACTGATAGGTAAAGAAACAGATGGAAGTAACACTACATTTAGCATTTCAATTTTAGGCAGGAACCCACTCGGTGAAGCAGCATTATTATTTGATTGGCACAGTTCGAATGAAGATGTGGCTGAAATGGAAGGCGGGGGCCCCACTCTTACTGCTAAAAACAATGGAAAGACAACTATCACAGCTGAGTTGGAGTGGGCTGGTGAAGAGGTATGGATACTTAAGTTTGATGTTCGTGTTGTGGACGATAGTATAGAGATAGTGAATGGTGATGAGAACGGTGAAGTTCCTAGTGACCGCATAGAGCGTCTAGCATATGAATTAAGCAAGATGCATAGCTACTTAGATGAAGATGATAAACAACATATTCGAGCTGCCAGGGAGAAACTGCAAGGATTAACTGAGGATCCTGCAGATTATAGATGGGACGATGTTATTGAGCCATTGCTGACTAACCAAGTAGAGGCATTGTATTCAAAGTAGATAACTAATCAAAGCAGGTGAGTTTTCACACTCACCTGCTTTTTTAAAAAAAACTATGTGGAGGAAATTATGAAGAAAAGAGCGGTTAAAAGTATAATCTATTTTATGGTAGCTATATTCTTACTAGCTATCCCTACCAATGTTGGGGCAGCAGTTACTAATCTAGAGACTCACTTTGATGATACTAATTACAAAAATACATTTATTAAATTTAAAACAGGATCAGACAATTATTCAGATGTAATCGAAATAGAATTTAAAGCAAAAGGTGACATGACAGGAAGTATTCCAACTCAAACTAATGTAATTCGTCCCCAACACTTGAAACTATACGATGAAAATAGCGGTAAAGACATTAAAATTAAAGGGGTTGAAAGTAGCTTTGATTCAGGAAGCAATCCACCGGCAAGAATACTGTTACAAATAGATGCAGGAGAAATAAATCAAAATACTACATATGCAATAAAAAACGAATCGGCTTTAGTGAATTTAGGACTAAGTGTGGTAATGACATCTATTGAAAACGAAGAACTATCAGTGACATTTAATAAAAGAGCATCAGAGGGTGGAGGTAGTGGCAATGCTGGCGGGGCAGAGGATAGAGATAAAGAGGATGATGCAACAGTTGATGAGAGTGTAAATACTGATCTTGAAGTAATAAAATTTACAGGTTTAAATTCTGAAAAGGTAACTGCCCAAATTGACCAAGTGAAGAGAGTAATTACTTTTGTAACAGAAGATAAAGATACACCAGGAGTGAGTATGTCTATACCAGACAGTATATTTAGAAACATTAACAATGTGGATGAACTTGTAGTGAGTGTTCCTGTAGGAGAAATACATATACCTATAAATGCAATTGAAGAAAAGGAAAGAAATATTAGAATTGAAATACAGAAAGCACCGAGTACTGTAATAGAAGAAGTGCAGAAAACTAATAATAATTTGCAAGTAGTTTCTGAACCAGTGAAGATAAAAGTCAAGGGCCTTAAGTCTGATAGTTATCTTACATATAAAATTCCAGTTCAAGGCCAAGAGACCAAGTACTCAACTGGAGTTTTGTATGAGGACACCGGAAACATAAGACACATCCCTACTCGTTTTGTAAAAGATAACGGAAGAACCTACGCATTGCTGAAGCGAAAAGGCAACAGTACATATTTTATAGTTAATGATGAAAAAGAATTTAATGATACTGCCAATCATTGGGCAGAAGAGGAGATAAAACTATTAGCCTCCAAAAGAATAATTAACGGTATGACTGAGGCTACTTTTGCGCCACAAGAGCAAGTGACAAGAGCCCAATTTGCAACAATGCTTGTAAATGCGCTAGCATTAGAATGGGGTGGAACAAAAACTAACTTTGTGGATGTAGAGGAATCTGCATGGTATGCTAATGCAGTAGCTACAGCTGTGGAAGCAGGATTAGTAAGGGGTTATGAAGACAATACATTTCGTCCTAATGCACCAATTGTCAGACAAGAAATGGCTGTTATGATAACAAATGCATTAATGGTAGCAGATAAGAGCATTTCTTTAAAAGATGATGAGTTTAGCCATAAAATCAAACACTTTAATGACCAGGAACAAATTAGCAACTGGGCAAGAAAATCTGTAGCAATAGCTGTGGATGAGGGGATAATCTCAGGTATGCCTAATGGTGAGTTTGCTCCAAGTGCTAAAGCAGACCGCGCTCAAAGCGTAGTAATGATAAGAAGAAGCCTACAAGCCCTAAACTTCATAGACTAGCAAGCAAACCCCTGTAGACGTTTTGAAAAATCTATAGGGGTTCTTAATTTAATCGTTTTTAATTAATCAAGAGCGTGGTATAATTGAAAAAAACCGATACAGGAAATATTAGGAGGATAAAATGAGCAGAAAGGTAACTATAATTTTAGCAGGCCTGTTAGTAATCCTACTTGGAAATGGTATTTGGATTTATACATATCTAAATGACCCAAGCACCAAAGAGATTCCACTAGAAGCTCGATTAGGTGATGACATACTTGATTTTTCAGAAATAGAACGAGAGCTTAGTGAGATGAAAGAAAAAGCAGAGGGATCACCAGGATCAGGAGGCCAAAAGAGTTCGAGTTCAGTAGTAGATAGCGTAAACGAAATGTTTAGTGATGCAGAGGATTATCAGGTGGAAGTTACTGAAGAGGCCATTGTGAGTAAGTATAAGCCTCAATTCAAGAAACTAGAAGATATTGCACTGGAAAGAATAGAAAAATTGATAGCTCATGCCTATCGAGATTATCAAAAACAGCGGGACAGGGGGACTCTGAACCCTGCAAGGCTTGCCCGAGACTACTATGAGGTTGCCGATAAGATGCAAAATCAGGTAGATGGCATCTTCAATAACCTATTAGACCAATTAGAAGAAGAACTTATAGAACACCAACAGCCAACTCATATTGTGTCAGAAATAAAAAAAGAGTATGAACAGAAGATCCAAGAGAAGGAAAGGGAACTTATAAATAAATTTACTCAATAAGAAAATATAGTATTTAAATGAAACTATTGTAAAAAAGAAGGAAATCATTGAAAATTGTAGAATGTATTATAGTCGAATAAGCGCGGCCATTTTTTTTTGCAATAATATTTGAGGGCAAGGAATAGGAGGATTTAGATGACACAAGAGGATAGAGACAGGGAAGAGCTTCAAGAGATAGACCTTAAAGAACTATTAGGAATAATCTTTAAGTGGAAGTGGATGATAGCGGCACTTACATTTGTAGCTGTAATGATTAGCGGGGTAATAAGTTATTTTGTGCTACCTCCAGTTTATGAAACCAAAACAGTACTAATGGTAACCCATGCATCGGACAACCAGAGACATCAGTCAATTAATACCAATGGAATTGAGAATGTAGCGAATACACTGTCCAGACTGCCAGAAATGACCATGAATACCTATGTGGATCAAATAAAAAATGAAAAATTACTAAAAGAAGTAGTGGAGAGTCTTAATTTAGATCGATACGGCTATTCCCATAGAACGTTAAATGGCATGGTTTCTGCTAATGCCATTCAAGATACCAATTTAATTGAAGTAAAAGTAACCAATACTGATCCAGCCTTAGCAGCTCTAATTGCCAACAAATTGAGTGAAGAATTTGTCAGGTTAATCTCTGAGCAGAGCCGGGACAGAATGGGCCAATCTGTGGTAGTCCTAAATGAACAAATTAACTCTATTGAAGCCGACCTACAAGAGGCCAATGATGCAATAAGAGAGTTTAATAGTCAACCTAGAGGAATTACATATATTGAAGAACAACTCAAGGCCAACTTGGCCGATTTAACTAAATATCAATCTATGTTAATCGAAGCAAGAATTGAATTAGATCAGCATATGGCTGGTAAAAATCAAATAGAGCAGACTCTGGCTAATACGCCAGCAGTGTTAATTAAAGAAAGTAGAGAAGAGCGGGAAAGTGCACCTGTACCCGAAGAAACTGAGAATGAGGAAGGGTTAAGTGCAATAGAGCCATTAGTAGTGACCCAGATAACTGAAGAGCCAAACCCTCATTACCATGAATTGCAGCATCAGCTCCAGATTAAAAATAGTGAAGTGGCACAAAAACAGGCTCGGGTAAACAGTATCACTAGTGTTATAAGCTCCCTAGAGCGAAATGTTAAAGGACTACAATCAGAGTTAACTGAGCAACAAAGCGAATACACTAAACTGACTAGAACAGCTGAACGCTTAGAGCAAAATCACGAGATATTCTCTGAGAGACTAGCCCAAACACAGATTTTCCAATCTATTGATATAGGCGAGTCCAGTATCCAAGTTGTAGCTCCTGCTATGGAGCCTACAAGTCCGTTTAAACCTAATAAAAGCTTAAACGTAGCTATTGCCTTTGTGTTAGCTGTTATGGTGGGAGTTTTCCTGGCTTTTGTCCTCGAGTTTTTTGACAACAATATTAAAAATGCCGAAGATGTTAAGCGACACCTAGACCTACCGGTTGTAGGTAGCATCCCCAAAATGGATAAAAAAGGCCAATAGCACAAAGAAAGGGAGGATAAAGGCATGCCTAAGAAAGAACTAGTGCGAGAAGACTTAATTGCCCACTCTGATCCCAAGTCACCTGTGGCAGAAGCTTTTCGAATATTACGTACTAACTTGTACTATTCTAATTTAGATAAAGAATTAAAAAAAGTTATGGTAACCAGTGCTGGCCCTGCAGAAGGGAAGTCCACTATACTGTCTAATTTAGCAGTAACAGTAGCCCAGACAGAGCAAAAAGTACTGTTGATAGATGCGGATTTACGAAAACCTGTTCAACATAAGGTGTTTGGAGTGAGTAACCAGAGGGGGTTGACTAACCTACTGGTAGAAGACCTAGACCTAAGTGAGGTTATCCAGGAAACTCAGGTTAAAAACCTAAGCATTTTAGCAAGTGGTCCAATTCCCCCAAACCCTTCGGAGTTGTTGGGATCAAAGAGGATGGATAAATTCTTAGACAGCATTAGCGGGTTCGATATAGTTTTTATTGACGCCCCACCAGCTGTGGCAGTAACTGACCCAGCAGTGATTGCCCCAAAAGTAGATGGAGTACTGATGGTTATCAATAGCAAGAAAGTAAAGATAGAAATGGCACAACACGCTAAAGCGCAGCTAGAAAATGCGAAAGGTAGGATATTAGGCGTGATCTTAAACAATGTGGAATATAAAGGTGCTGACTATCAGTACTATTATTACTACGGTGAAGATAAATGATAATAGATATGCACAGTCACATATTGCCTGAAATAGATGATGGGGCCCAGAGCTGGGACGAGTTTATGTCCATGGTGAAAATGGCCTCCAGTGAAGGTATAACTCACATGGTTTGTTCTCCCCATTATATTCCCTGGGAATCGGAATTCGACCTAGAAGATTATCACCTACTCTTAGCTGAAGCGAGAAGAAGAGTGGAGGAGCAGGGCATTGGGGTGGAACTAATAGCAGGTTGTGAAGCATTTTTCACTTCTGATTTGCTCAAGTACTTAGAGAAGGGTAGCCTGGTGACAATAAATCAGCAGGGGAAACACCTGTTGGTGGAGTTCTCCCGAGGAGATATCCCAGAGCACGCCAAGGAACTTCTCTTTGAACTAAAGCTCATGGGGATTACCCCTATTATAGCCCATCCAGAGCGGAACTTAATGTTTAGGAAAAAGCCAGAGTTGCTAGTTGAGCTGATTGAGCAAGGAGCGCTCTGCCAAATAAACGCGGGAAGCATAACTGGCATGCACAGTAAGGCGGCAAAAGAATGTGCGGAGAAGTTTTTGAGAGCAGATATGATTCACATGCTAGGAACAGATGCCCACTCGCCTAGGACCAGGTCGCCCAAGGTGAAAGAAGCAATAGCCAGAGTAGAAGGTTTAATAGGATCGGAAAAACTAAAAGAGATTACTGAAATTAACCCACAGAAAGTTCTAAATGGGGAAGAAGTAGATCCCTATCCTGTGAAGTTAAACGAGCAAAAAAGCTATACACTATGGCGCTTTGTGTCGCAATTTGTAGAAAGAAAAAAAGAGGTAATTACCAAATTATGCAGAACTTAGCTAAATAGAAAAGATCAGAGGCTCCTTTATTGTAAAAAATTAGGGGCTTTCAATTTGGCCTCAAGCTAGGACTGCAGGCTTGGTTTGAATGGGATTTAGTCCCGCGAACTAATGTGACCAGTAATGAAGAAGGAGGGGTTGTACAAGTGGGTTTTAAACAAAGAGTGTTCTCACTCATGGTAATTGATTTTGTTCTGCTCTTTGTAGCCCTTTTAGGAGCTTACCTCTTGCGCTTTGAAGGTCAGATACCAGCCCAGTACCTGGAAGGGTTTAAGTTGCTGGTATTACCTATGGCTATTATTAACCTTGCCTTCCTATACGGAGCACACCTATATCGCAAGATCTGGCAGTATGCCAGCATAGGAGAACTGACCTCGATCTTAAAGGCAATGACCTTGGCGTCCTTGGTGGCAGGAGTAGCAAATCAAACACTTCAACTAGCTGCAGTACCCTATAGCATCTATTTAATAGCCTGGGTTCTAAAGATTGGTTTTATCGGAGGCTCTCGGTTAGCCTGGAGAGTTTATCGAGATTCCTGCATTAAGAAGCAACCCCATCACAAAAGGGCCCTAATAGTTGGAGCAGGGGCAGCTGGGGGATTAGTAGCCAAGGAGATTTTAAATAACCAAGAGTCGGACATCTACCCAGTGGGATTTGTGGACGATGATCAGACAAAGCAACATCTTGAGATTTATGGTTTCCCTGTACTGGGAGATAGTTTTGATATTCATAGAATTGTAAAGAAACACCAGGTGGATGAAATAATTATAGCAATCCCCTCTGCTAGCAGAGAAGAACAACGCCGGGTTTTTGACATCTGTAAAGAGGTTGGCGTTAAACTGAGAACTCTACCTCCTGTCTATGACCTAATCGCAGGTAAGGTGAAGGTGAATAAGTTAAGAGATGTAAGTGTAGAAGACCTCTTAGGTCGCGAACCTGTTCAAGTAGACTTAAATGAAATTGCCCAGTACATCAAAGGAGAAACGGTGTTAGTAACTGGTGCAGGGGGTTCGATCGGTTCTGAGCTGAGTCGACAGGCAGCTAGCTTTACTCCTAAGAAACTGATTTTACTTGGACATGGAGAAAACAGCATTTACGATATTGAGCTAGAACTGCGGGATAGATATCCCAAATTACATATCCAAACAGAGATTTGCGACGTGAAGGACAAGACAAAAGTAGATTACATCTTTGCAGAAAACAAGCCTGACGTGGTATTCCACGCTGCCGCCCACAAGCACGTTCCCTTAATGGAACGAAACCCAGAGGAAGCTGTGAAGAACAATGTGCTGGGGACTAAGAACCTGGCAGAGGCAGCTGATAAATACAGCAGTAAGACATTTGTATTTATCTCTACTGATAAGGCGGTAAATCCCACTAATGTAATGGGGGCCACCAAGAGAATAGCGGAAATGATAATCCAATCAATGGATAAGAAAAGTAATACACGGTATGTGGCAGTGCGCTTTGGCAATGTATTAGGAAGTCGGGGCAGTGTGATCCCTATTTTCAAAAGGCAGATTGCCAGGGGTGGGCCAGTAACAGTAACCCATCCTGAAATGGTCAGATTCTTTATGACTATCCCGGAAGCAGTACAGCTAGTTATTCAAGCAGGATCAATGGCTGATGGTGGAGAGATTTTTGTCCTAGATATGGGCGAACCGGTGAAGATTTCACAACTGGCCAAGGACTTAATTCACCTGTCAGGGTTTGAGCCAAATAGGGACATAGAGATAAAGTACACTGGTATTAGACCAGGTGAAAAGCTCTACGAAGAGTTGCTCACAAGTGAAGAGGGGACGAGCTCCACAAAGCACCAACGGATCTTTGTAGCTAGACCCAACGGTATCGACGAAACAACCCTAGAGGAATTCGCCACAGAAGCCAAAAGTAACAATTTAAATAATAACCCTATGGCTATCATCGACTATTTGCAAAGGTTGATACCTACATTTAAACCTCAAAATGAAGCGTTCAAGAAAAGAGAAGTGGGATAAATAGTGGAGAGTGTATAGGCAAAGGAGCTGATGGATGATGAAAGCAATGATCATGGCAGCAGGTGTGGGTTCAAGGCTAATGCCCCTAACTGCAACGGTGTCAAAGCCGATGGTGCCAATTGTAAACAAGCCAGTCATGGAGTATAGCGTAGATTTACTCAAACGACATGGAATAACTGACATCATAGCAAATCTTCACTACCTCCCAGATACTATCAGAGGACACTTTAAAGATGGCAGTGACTTTGGAGTAGAGATGAATTACTCCTATGAAGAAAAACTGATGGGAACTGCCGGTGGCGTAAAAAATAATCAGTGGTTCCTAGAAGAGGAAACTTTTGTTATACTTAGTGGTGACGGTTTAACTGATATAGACTTAACTGAAATGTATAAGTTCCATAAAGAAAACAAGGCCCTTGCCACAATCGCCCTTAAACCAGTGGAGGATGTAACTAAGTTTGGGGTTGTAGTGCTAGATGGAGACAACAGTATAACCGCTTTTCAGGAAAAGCCGAAACAAGAAGAGGCCTTGAGCAACTTAGTCAATACGGGAATTTATATGTTTGAGCCAGAAATTTTTAACTATATCCCAGAAAAGACTTTCTACGACTTTGGGAAGGAGTTATTCCCCCTTTTAGTGGAAAAAGGCCTGCCCTTCTATGGTTGGGAGACAGACGCCTATTGGTCTGATATAGGTTCCTTTGACACATATAAATGGGCTCAATATGACATATTGGCTGGAAAAGTGAACTTTGAAGTAGAGAGTAGCAGTAAACTTATAAGTCCAACAGTTAAGGGTAACGGGAAAATACACATGGGTGAAGGCTCTAAAATCCAAGAGCATACAGACATAACTGGCAGTGTGGTGATAGGCAAGAACAGCACTGTGGGACAAAGGTGTGTCTTACATAACTGCATCATCTTAGACAATGTAGAGATTGGCGATGATGTGTTCATAACCAACTCAATTATCGGAAACAACTGCAGGTTACATAACAAGGTAATTGTCAACAGCAACTGCGTCATTGCAGATGGGAACAACATTGAAACCCAAGTGGAACTGCTTAAAAGTGTAAAAATCTGGCCTGGCAAGACCATTATTGAAGATAATTGTGTTGGGGAGGATATGGTGGGGTGACAATAGTTGGTTAGTAGACAGTTGGACAGTGGACAGGAAGATATTTGATGCAACTATTAGGAATTTCCGAATAGTTCAAACTGATGTTGAATGAAAGTCATATGTTGAAGGAGACCATATTTCGATTTTAATCCCATCGAATTCGAGTACATTAAAAGTCAAGCAGGACTAAATAGCTTTGTTCTTCTTAAAAAGTAGTGGAAAGTTGGACAGTAGAAAGTTAAAAAAGGAAGAGCTTTTGAACTTCCTGACTAACTAATAGCTAACCAACTAACCAACTGATAAAGATTGAATGGTTATATCGAAGTGAGTATACGAATAGGATAAGCGCTATATATGGTGATTTGAATTCAATTTTTTGCCATAAACACACTATATATAGAATTAGCTAAGGTGAGTATGTAAAAAGGATAAAAAGTAGGCATTGGTGGTAGATAGAAAACATCGCCCACCGCTGAAAGCCTTGGTACTAAAGGGTTTGAAGGATAAGTGGTCGAAGTGGTAGATAAAACAGAAAACTATTTTATTGAATGTATATATCGAAGTGACAATGCTGAAAGAACAAATGTTCTGTTAATGAGTGAGACCAACTACTCGAATTTTTCGATGAGTTGCACTATGAAAGGAGACAACTATGAACCCTAAGAATAGGAAAATTGATGTTCAGGGAAGAGAAGTTGTCATCAATGTAGTAAACAATGAAGACTATATTTCGATTACTGACATTGCGAAATATAAAGATGAGAAAAGAACAGACTATATTATTCAAAACTGGCTGCGAAACAGAAACACTATTGAATTTTTGGGTATTTGGGAGAAGCTAAACAATCCTAATTTTAATCCCATCGAATTCGAGGGGTTTAGAAATCAAGCAGGGTTAAATAGCTTTGTCCTCACATCAAAAAAATGGATTGAAGCAACAAATGCTATTGGTCTTGCGGCTAAAGCAGGAAGATATGGTGGAACATACGCACATAAAGATATTGCCTTTGAGTTTGCATCATGGGTATCAGTTGAATTTAAGCTATATCTCATAAAAGAGTTCCAAAGACTTAAAGATCAAGAACAAGGTCAATTAGACTGGAATATTAAGAGGAATTTGACGAAGATTAACTATCGCATTCATACAGATGCCATTAAAGAAAATTTAATACCAAAAGAACTTAGTGGAAAAGAAAAGAGCATAATCTATGCATCTGAAGCTGATGTGCTGAATATGGCTTTATTTGGATTGACAGCAAAGGCGTGGAGAGAGAATAACCCAGACAAAACCGGCAATATCAGAGATTATGCTAATGTATCTCAACTAGTATGTTTATCAAATCTTGAGAGCTTAAATGCTGTTTTGATTAATGATGGGATGGAGCAGAGTCAAAGACTTGAAAAACTCAATAAGATTGCCATCAACCAAATGAAGATTCTCATTGAGGATGGGGAAGAGGGATATTTAGCGATAGAGTCAAAAGACAATAATGAGTGATCATCTGTTGTCGAACCTGTAAGAAACCCTTACAAGTTCAAACTTAATGAAAAAAGGTTAATGGGTTTAGGGAGACAAAAAGTATGTGGAATGGATAAAAAGGTTGAAACGGGTGGCATTGGTGGTAGATAGAAAACATCGCCCACCGCTGAAAGCCTTGGTACTAAAGGGTTTGAAGGAAAAGTGGTCGAAGTGGTAGATGAAACAGAAAACTTTTTGATTGAATGTATATATCGAAGTGAGTATGCTTGTTGGATAACAATGGTTAAACGATGGTTTAACAATCGTTCAGCAATGGTTTAACTATTGTTCTAATTTGGTGGTAGGGTGCTAGCATTCAATATTTTGAAGGAGTTACCGACTAATGAAGTTAAAAAGAAGACAAATGGAGATGTGGCCATTCATATAACTGGAAAGAGATATAACGAAGAATTAAAGCCTTGGCTGAAACTTTATAGGTTGATATTGTGATTAAGAAGATATCTTTTAGTCCTTACGAATTAGGATATAGCTTTGAGTTTGAATGACAATATCTTAAGGAAATTAGGGCTTTAAGATATCTTTTTTTGTTTAGTAATTAAAATAAAACTCATGCTTCGGAGTAGAGGAGTAGATAAAAATAAAAGTCTATAAAGATCAACATGGATTTACTTTAATTGAAGTGATTGTAGTTATTTCTATTTTAGGAATTTTAATTGCTATTGCATTGCCACAATATTCTAAAATTATAACAAATGTAAAGAAAAAAGTTTGTGATGCGAACATATTACAGCTAGGGCGCAGCTTAGAGAGTTCAATGATAATTGATGGGATAGAAGTTGATGATGATAATTGCTCTTACTTTCAATCAATTATACTCCAGTATGAGGGTAATATTTGTCCCGATGGAGGCACACTTTCTTATGATAATGGAAAAGTGAAATGTGGTATTCACTATGATGAGTTAGAGTCTGTAGAAGATAATGGTGAAGATGACGAAGGAGTGCCATATTTGTAGGATGTAACGTAAGTCTATTGGGAAAATTCAACGACGTGAGTATCATGAAAGGACAAACAGGGCTTAGCCCAGTAAAATCAATAGGTTCAACAGAAAACCAAAAATGTACATTTTAAAAGTTAATGGTAATCAATATTGAATACATAAATTTGAAAATAAGATGCTAAATTGCATCTCAAATATACATAAACAAGAGGGTACTTAATTCGAAGTACCTGTTACTTATATAGAAGCTTTAAGCAAGAAAGGATGACAAGGTTATGGCTGAAAACAAAGCAGGTACTACTAATAAAAAAATATGGCTTTCCTCCCCACACATGAGTGACGAGGGTTATGAAATGCAATATGTACAAGAAGCTTTCGATACAAACTGGGTAGCTCCATTAGGACCAAATGTAAATGAGTTTGAAAAAGAACTAGCAGCTAAAGTGGAATCTAAGCATGGTGCAGCTTTAGTATCTGGAACAGCAGCTATTCATTTGGCTCTTAAGGCTGTAGGCGTTGGTGAGGGTGATATCGTTCTTTGTCAAAGTCTTACTTTCTCTGCTACTGCTAATCCGATTATATATCAGAACGCTACTCCGGTTTTTATAGACAGTGATTATGAAACTTGGAATATGTGTCCTAAAGCATTAGAGGCAGCCTTTGAGAAATACGGAGATAAAATCAAGGCTGTTTTAGTTGTGCATTTATATGGCCTATCTGCTGATATGGATAAGATTATGGAGATTTGTAATAAGTACAATGTACCGGTGATTGAAGATGCAGCTGAGTCTTTAGGTGCTTACTATAAAGGAAAGCATACGGGAAGCTTTGGTAAGTTTGGAGTATTCTCGTTTAACGGAAATAAGATCATCACTACATCAGGCGGAGGCATGTTAGTTTCTGATGATGATGAGAAGATTAAGAAGGTTAGATTTTGGTCTACTCAATCTAGAGAGGCAGCAAGGCACTACCAACATGAGGAAGTTGGATTCAATTACCGTATGAGCAATGTTGTTGCTGGGATTGGTAGAGGACAGCTAAAAGTGCTGGATCAAAGAGTGGATAAGAAGAAATATATATTTGAGTTTTACAAGAGAGAGCTTGGTCAGTTAGAGGGTGTTGAGTTTATGCCTATCAATGACTGGAATGAGCCTAATTACTGGTTAAGTGTTATGACTTTGAAGGGTTCAGTAAGACCTTTAGATGTGATGATTAAGTTAGAAGAAGAAAATATAGAGTCAAGACCGGTTTGGAAGCCGATGCACATGCAGCCATTCTTTGCTAAGTATGATTATGTTGGTGGCGATGTAGGCGAGAAGTTGTTTGAGAATGGCGTATGCTTGCCATCTGATACGAAGATGACGGATGAAGATTTAAATAGGATATGTTCAATTTTAAAGGGCCTATGGGCTTAAGAAGAAGCAGGTGGAAATAGATGCAGAGTGGAGTTAAACCGTATTTATATATAAAGAGAATATTAGATTTTATTTTTGCTTTGGCTTTACTTATAATTGCTTCGCCAGTTATGGTACTAGCAGCAGTTGCAATTAAAGTTGAAGATCCAAAGGGCCCTGTATTATTCAGGCAAGAGCGTCCAGGAAAAGATACGAGAATATTTAAAGTGAATAAGTTTAGAACGATGATGGTCGCAACAGAAAAAAAAGGGAAGAAACTTTCTGATAAAGAAAGGCTTACTAAAACGGGTAAGTTTTTAAGAAAATCTAGTGTCGATGAACTTCCTCAACTTATAAATATTTTAAAAGGGGAAATGAGCTTTATTGGACCGAGACCATTGTTAGTTAAGTATTTACCGTATTACACAGATCAAGAGAAAAGAAGACATGAAGTACTTCCAGGTATAAGTGGTTGGGCGCAGGTCAATGGAAGAAATACAATTAGTTGGAATGATAAGTTCAGGTATGATATTGAGTATATCGAAAAAGTTTCATTGATATTTGACATTAAAATTCTTTTTTTAACTATATATAAGATATTCAAAAGCTCAAATATTAGTGTAGATGCATTACCAGATTTAGATGAAGAGAGAAGTAATAAAGTAATCTCACATAATATTTAAAAAGGAAGAGTTCAAGATGATTAATACTACTATCGAAAAAATGTGTTTTAAACACAATAATAACAACTTATATATTATGCGAGATGATCTAATTCCTTTTTCCTTTGGTGGTAATAAAGTGCGTAAAGCAAAGTTATTCTTTGAAGACTTAGAAAGTCAAAAAAGCGATTGTGTTGTAACTTATGGGAGCAGCAGTTCAAATCATTGTAGAATAGTTGCTAATATTGCAGCCTCAAAAGGACTAAAATGTATTATTATTTCACCAGTTGAGACGAGTAAGTCTACATATAACAGCAAGATGATGGAGCTGTTTGGTGCAGAAATAAGAATTTGCAAAGTATCTGAGGTGAAAGACACTATTGATGGAGAACTTAGTAGACTCACTAAGGAAGGTTACAAACCATATTTTATTCAAGGTGGTGGCCACGGAAACCTAGGGACTAAAGCTTATATACAGGCTTACGAGGGAATTAGAAATTTTGAACTAGAAAATAGCATCAAATTTGATTATATTTTTCATACTTCGGGGACAGGAACAACACAAGCTGGACTTGTCTGCGGTAAGTTATTAAATAAAGACGATAAACATATTATAGGAATCAGCAATGCTAGAAAAAATCCCTATGGTGGACAAGTAGTTCTTGATAGTGTGAATAGCTATCTAAAGAGTATAGGGATTGAAAGTGTAGGAGCAGAAGCTATCGACTTCATAGATGATTATGTGCTTGATGGGTACGGTGCTTACAACAATGAAATATTAGAAGTAATTAGAGAAGTTTTAATTAAGGAAGGTATTCCTCTGGACACCACATATACAGGAAAAGGATTCTGGGGAATGAAGAAATACATTAGAGAAAATCAAATTACAGGAAAGAATATCTTGTTTATCCATACTGGGGGAACGCCACTGTTTTTTGATGATTTGGGGGAAATTAGAAATGAATGATTTAACAAATATATTAATATTAAGCTGTGGAACAAGAAATAAAATTGTTCAATATTTCAAAAAAGAATTAACCGGTAGAGGGGAAGTCATAGCTACGGATTGTAGTGAGCTAGCTCCTGCACTTTATGATGCAGATAAGCATTTTATAGTTCCGAGAATGAATGATGAAGGGTATTTAGATGTGATTTTAAATATCTGTAAAGAAAATGATGTTAAAGCAGTATTGTCTTTGATAGATCCTGAACTTAGTTTATTAGCACGGAATAGAGACAGATTTCTTGAAATAGGAACTACTCCAATAGTTTCTGATTATGATTTGGTTGAGATGTGCTTTGATAAATACCAATTTTCTGAGTTTCTAATAGAAAACGCATTTAATACTATAAGAAGTTATATAGATAAAGAGTTGTTTTATAAAGATGTTGAGGCAGGAAAAATTGAGTATCCTGTATTTGTAAAACCCGTTAGAGGTAGTGCTAGTATCAATATTAGTAAAGTAACAACCAAGGAAGAAATAGAATTACTTTTTGATAGATATGATAACTTAATGATTCAGGAATTTATGGATGGCATTGAGTATGGGGCTGATACTTACATCGATATGATATCCGGTGAGCCAGTTGCAATTTTTATAAAAGAAAAAATCAAGATGAGAGCTGGAGAGACTGACAAATCAGTATCAATTAGAGATGAAAAATTATTTGACCTGATAAAGAGATTTGTTAAAATTGCAGGATTTAAAGGAATTATAGATATTGATATTTTTAAAGTAGACGGTGAGTACTACATTTCAGAAGTAAATCCTCGTTTTGGTGGAGGGTATCCTCATGCTTATGAAACTGGAGTAAATATACCGGGGATGATCATTAATAACCTTGAAGGTATAGAGAATCAAGAAAAAATTGGGCAGTATGATGAAGATGTGTATATGATGAAATTTAATGAAGTGAAAATTATTAGGAAATAACAAATGTGTTTTGGAGGGATTAATTTGATAGGGGAAATAGTTAGACGATATGGGTTTTGGTCTTTAGATTTTTTAAAAGGCAGCCCTATTAGAAAGCATTACAATGAAATTAAATACATTAATAATGGTGGTAATAAATCTGAAGAAATAGAAAAAGGGAATTTAAAAAATCTTTTAAATTATGCAGTTAATAATACAGAGTTTTATAAAGAGTATAAAGACTATACATCTATAAAAGATTTCCCGATTATTGATAAAAATACAATTAAAAATAATGAACTCCAAATCCAATCAAAAGAATTTAAAAATGAAGAGCTTCACACCATGAGTACCAGCGGATCTACTGGAACACCCCTTGTAATGAAACAAAATAAAAACAAAAGACTCAGGGTAATGGCAGAATTAATTTATTTTGGTGAGGAAGCAAACTTTTATGTAGGAGAAAAAAATGCTTTCTTTAGAGTGTGGACTAAGGAAAATAGAAATAGTAAATTATCGCTATTAATGAAAAATATGATTGAAGTTGATATCTCAAATTCTAATGATGAAAATATGGAGCGTATAAGCAAGTTAATGAAAATCGATAAAAAGTTAAAATGTATATCGGCCTACGCTTCAAGTCTAGATGGTTTATCTGATTACTTGATGCAACAGGGAGACGATAAATCCATGTTCTCCATTAAGTCAATTATAAGTACTGCAGAGGCTTTGAGTGATAGAACTAGAGAAAATCTGCAAAAGCTGTTTGGGGCAACCATTGTATCAAGATATTCCAATCAAGAAAATGGTATATTGGCACAGGAAATGATAGAGAAAGACGGCTTTAAAATAAATAAAGCTAGTTACTTTATTGAGTTTTTAAAAGTAGACTCAGATGAAGAAGCTAGTTTTGGAGAATTAGCTAGAATAGTAGTCACAGATCTATTTAATTATGCTATGCCGGTTATTAGATATGATACTGGTGATTTGGCGATTACAGAAAAATTACCAGACAATGAAAAAGTAATTAAATCTATTGAAGGTAGAAAAGTTGATGTGCTGTATAATACTTCTGGCGAAACGCTTTCTCCACACGTTGTAACTAATAACATGTGGAATTTTAACAAGGTAAAGCAATTTCAAATAATACAAGAAGATAAAACAAACTACACGTTAAAGCTAAACGGAGCAAAAAATCACTATAAAGATACTGAAATTGAAGCCAGATTTAAATCGTTTTTAGGTGAAAATGCTTTGATAACGATTGAGCATGTTGACGGTATACCTTTATTAAAATCAGGAAAATTTCAAAAGGTTATATGTAAATATAAACCTAGATAGATATAATCCCAGTAATAATTTGAATTTAGTAGAGGTGAAATATGAAGATTTTATATGTTTCAACAATTTCAGGAACAATTAATGCTTTTCTAGTACCGCACATAGAGATGCTATTAAACTCAGGCCATCAAGTAGATATAGCCTGTAATATAAGCAGTCCTATGAGCAAAACATTACTAGATCGTGGATGTAGAGTATTTAAGATGGAATTTCAACGTTCTCCGTTTAAAAAAGATAATATTAAGGCTTATAGCGCACTAAAAAAGCTTGTTATAGATGAAAAATATGACTTAGTACATACTCATACGCCAGTAGCTTCAGCTATTACTAGATTAGTGTGTAAAAATATTAAAGGGACGAAAGTTTTTTATACGGCTCATGGATTTCATTTCTATAAAGGCGCATCACTTAAAAATTGGCTAATCTATTATCCATTAGAGAAGTGGCTATCTAAATATACGGATACATTAATTACCATTAATAAGGAAGATTATAAGAGAGCTAAGAGTAAATTTAAGGCTAAAAGAGTTGAATATATACCTGGTGTGGGACTTGACATAGATAAATTTACCAATGTAGTGGTTGATAAAGCTGACAAACGCCAAGAATTAGGTTTATCAGAAGATGGATTTGTTATCTTATCTGTAGGAGAACTTAATAAGAATAAGAACCATGAGGTTGTTATTCGAGCGATTGCAAAAATAAACAATCCTACTATTCATTATGTGATTTGTGGAAAAGGGCCACTTGAATTGTATCTTAATAGGCTTGCATCTGAATTAGGTGTTGGTAAGAATGTTCATTTATTAGGATTCAGGCCAGATGTCCGAGAAATATGTAAGATTGCAGATGTATTTGCATTTCCTTCTTTGAGAGAGGGATTACCAGTATCTTTAATGGAAGCTATGGCTGCAGGATTACCGATAGTGTGCTCAAATATAAGAGGGAATTCTGATTTAACAGAAGATGGAAAAGGTGGATATTTAGTTAGTTCAAGTGATGTGGATGAGTTTGCTAAAAGTATTAAGGAGTTAAGAATTGATAGTAGCTTAAGAAGACATTTCGGCGGGGTTAATCTTGAAAAGATAGAGAACTACTCTCTTGAGAATGTTTTAAAAGATATAGAAGAAATATATTTTAAATAAAGTAGGTGGACAAGCGTGAAAGTACTACATATAATAAACAATTTAGGATCGGGTGGTGCTGAGAAACTATTAGAAGACTTAATTCCACTTATGAATAAAATGGAAAATATGGAAGTTGATATTTTATTACTAACAGATAAAAACAATGTGTTTTTTGACTCATTAATAAACAAGGGTGTTAAGGTTGATGTAGTTAAATACAAAAATATGTACGACATTAGAAACATATTTGAAGTAAAGAAATATATAGTTAATGGCGGGTATGACATAGTTCATTCGCATATTTTCCCTACACAGTACTGGGTTGCTTTATCAAGGGTATTCCTTAGAAATAAAAAAGTAAAATTTGTAACCACAGAACATAGTACTCACAACAGAAGGCGTGAGAAATTTTATTTTAGATATATAGATAAGCTTATCTACTCTCAATACGATTCAATTATATCAATAACTAAAAAAACGAGAGATAATTTAATAGACTGGATTGACCCTAAACATAAAAAAATAGACAAGCATGTTGTTATTGAAAACGGCGTAGATATAGAAAAGATAAAAGTAGCATTACCTTATAAAAAAAATGAGTTAATAAAAGGTATTATTGAAAATACAAAACTAATATGTATGGTGGGTAGATTCTCAGAGGCAAAAGATCAGCCTACCTTAATAAGAGCTGTAAGCAAGCTATCTGAAGATATTCACTTGGTACTTGTAGGAGAAGGACCTTTAATGGGAGATAATGAAGAATTGGCTGAGCAACTAGGTGTATCTGGTAGGGTTCACTTCTTAGGTTTTCGTCAAGATATTCCAAGGATACTTAAGACGGTTGATATAGTAGTTTTAAGTTCTCATTGGGAAGGGTTTGGATTGGCAGCAGTAGAAGGTATGGCTGCTGGGAAACCGGTTATAGCTAGTGATGTTGAAGGGTTAAGAGATGTGTTAGATAAGGCAGGATTAATATTCACTTCAGGAGATGACAAAGAGTTGTCACATAAAATCGTTAGAGTTTTAAAAGAAGAAAAAATATATATTAAGTATAAGACGAGAAGTCTTATCTCAGCATCAAAATATAGCATACACGAAAAAGTTCAAAGATATGTAGATTTATATAAAAAAGAAAGCTAAGACACGGAAGATGGTGAATATATGAATACAAGATTAATAGGAAATAAAGTTATATTTTTATCTTTAAGTATGTTATTTTTGTCGGGAACGCTTTTCTACACAAATAAATGGGCATTTTTACAACCGATTTTACTAGCATTACCATTGCTAATTATAATTGTTATTTCAATATTTAAAAACATAAAAATACAAGTAGATTATCCAGCGATAGTTGTTTTTTATATTTTTACATTTTTATCTGTTATTTCAGCTTTAGTTAATGCAGATACTGTACTTTTAGTGAGAGCCGGAATTTTATTTCTTACATTTACTGTATGTTCAGTTTTATTACCTAATATATTAAGTAAGTATTACAAACCAACAGAAATAAACAGTTTTATTGCTAAATCAGTTCTATATTCACATTACCCTTTAATAATCATTCCTCTTCTTATAAATGGCTTAGTTTTAAATTGGTATAATGCGTATCAAGGGATGTTTTACAATCCAAATGCGTTAGGATTAGTTTTAGTGACAATATTTGCGGTTGAGATTTCATTAATTATTTCAACATTAGAAAATAAATTGATTAGAAATGAAAAAATTTATACTAAAAATATTTTGGTGAAAACTAGTTTATTGTTATTTTTATTTATTTTATTGATTTTCACAAGAAGTAGGACTGCTGTATTAACAGCTGTATTATTATTTTTTTCACTGTTTATGCTTTTAATTAAAAAATCTTTTAACAAGAGTAGAATTAAAATTAAACCATTTAAAAGAGGGATAGTTGTAGTTGTCTTGTTTGCTGTTTTTACGATATTTATCTTTCAAGCAACTCCAATAGGAGAACTTTTTAGTGCCCAAATTTTATCTAAATTTGAGTTTAGGTCAGATGATTTAACTGACGGAAGAGGAGATGTTTGGATAAGAGCAATTAATGAACAAAAGTTATTTGGGCATGGGCGTGGCTTTTTTGAAGGTTCAGTAACAGCTCATAATACATTTATAAGTATATTAGCTCAATATGGTAGCTTGCCAACTATATTTTTTTTAATATTCATAGTACAAGCTACTTTGAAGGGATATAAATATGCAACTCTTAATATAAACGATAAGTATAAATTTATGCCGCTAAGCATTACAATTACATTTTTATTAACCTCAATGACAGAAGGTATGTTATATAAGTTAAGTATGTTTGTTTTTTTTATTTGTTATGGAGTGAGTTCTTTGAATGTAAAAAGCCATAAAATCAGTAACAGAAGGAGGTCAATATGAAAATAAGTGTAATAATTCCCATTTATAATGTTGAACAATATTTAAGACAATGTATAGAAAGTGTTTTAGCACAATCATATAAAGATATGGAAATTATTTTAGTTAATGATGGATCGCCTGACAACAGTTTAGATATATGTAATGAGTTTGCTGAAAATCATCCATGTATAAAAGTTATTGATAAAGAAAATGGTGGAATATCGGATGCTAGAAATGAAGGAATTAAAAATTCAACTGGTGAGTATTTGATGTTTCTAGATTCTGATGATTATTGGGGATATAATTTTTTAGAAGAATTAGTGAACTTTTTACAAAAAAACAAAAAACCAGAGTATGTAATATTTAGGAATAAGTATTATTATGAGAAAACTGGAAATTATAGCGAAGCAAAGTACAATTTTGATGCTTCAAAGTTAAGCAATGTAAAAGGCATAAATGCTTTAAATTATATATTAGAAAAACATATTGAATATCCCTGGAGAGTATGGTGGTCTATCATAAAAAAAGAGCTGATTATTGAAAACGACCATTTTTTTATTAAAGGAAGAAACTTTGAGGATATCTTATGGGTTCCAAAGCTTTTTTTGATTGCTTCAACTGTATGCTACTTTGATCATGCACCTATTTTTTATAGATTAGAAAGAGAAGGACAAATTACATCTACGTATAACTTAAAAAATTTAAAAGACATGATTTATGTGGCACGATATTGGTGTAAAGATTTAAAAAAATATGATGTAACAGAAAATGAATATAGTCGAATGATGAAAAATCTAGCAAGTCCTTATTTTGTTGCCATAAGATATGGTGGGTTGTTAAAAAAAGAAGAAAAGAAAGATTTGATTATTGAACTAAAGAAGAATAAAGAGTTACTAAATTATGCCGTTAATTCTATGAACAGAAAAACAGCATTGGCTTGCAAAATCTTTGGGTTTAGTTTAAGTATGAGTATATTTAAAATTATTATGAAAAGTAGAAAGAATTAATTATATTTTGATTGAGGTGGGACTTTGAAAGTTAGATTAACTTAAATATAAAAATGTAGTAACTAAAATTTATTAATTAGAGTGAATATAAATACAAAGGTTTTAATTTATTATTTTTGTTTAATGTAACATAAATATTTTGAATTAAGGAGAAATTATGGATAATAATACAATAGAAAAGTTAAAAGACATAGAACTAGAAATATTGATACACATTGATAAATTATGCAAGCAGCATAATTTGAAATACTATTTAGTAGGTGGAACTTTATTAGGAGCTATAAGACATAAAGGATTTATACCTTGGGATGACGATATTGACATAGGCATGATGAGAGATGATTATAATAAATTAATACAAATATTAATAGAAGAAAAAAGTAACAAGTACTTTGTTCAGAACTTCAATACGGATCCAGAGTACCCAAGGTATATAACAAAGGTCAGAGTAAATGGAACGCAATTCATGGAAGGACACTTAGAAAATTACAATATGCATCACGGTATATTTATTGATATATTTCCGTTAGATAAAATCAAAGAAAAAAATGAAAAAAAATTAGATTTTAGAGTTAATTTTACAAATAAAATCTTGACGTTAAGAACTGTAAGAAATAATCATACTGAACATCTTAGTAAGAACAAAAAAATATTAGCTAAAATTATAAGACCTCTAACTTTTTTGTTGCCTTTAAGCTTCTATAATAAACTAATAGACTATATTTATGAATATGAAAATGATAAAGATTGCAAATATGTTACAAATTTCGGAAGCCAATACGGTTGGAGAAAGCAAACTTTTCCTATTGATGTATATGGAGAAGGAACATATCTAGAATTTGAAGGGCATCAGTTTATGGCTCCAGCTAAGTGGGAAGTTATTTTAAAAAGTTTATATGGGGACTATATGAAATTACCTCCAGAAGAAAAACGAAATAGCGGACATGATGTTGTCCATATAGACTTAGGCAAATATGCAGAGAATTAAGGTGAGATCAATTGCAAAACTCAAGAACAGCTAATACAGCTAAAAATGCTTCATTTGGTTTAGTAAGTCAAATAGTAAATATTATATTAAGTTTTATAAGTAGAACAGTTTTTATTTATGTTTTAGGAGTTGAATACCTAGGTATAAATGGACTTTTTACAAACATATTAATGCTACTTTCATTTGCTGAACTTGGTATTGGAAATGCTATAATTTATGGGATGTATAAGCCTTTAGCGATGGACGATAAAGAGAAGATAAAGTCATTAATGGCTTTATATGAAAAAGCTTATAAAGCCATCGGACTATTCGTTTTTATTACAGGTTTAATAGTAATACCTTTTATGGACTTTATTATCAAAGATGCACCTAATATAAGCGAAAGTATTACGTTAATTTATGTGCTATTTTTATTAAACACTTCCCTTTCATATTTCTTTGTGTATAAAAAATCAATCATAACAGCAGATCAAAAAAACTATGTAGTTTTATTTTATCAGCAGTTATTCAAAATAGGACAAACATTAGCTCAAATACTTTTCCTATGGATAACAGGTCAGTATCTAATATTCTTAGTTATACAAATTATTACAACATTACTGAACAATATTTATGTCTCCAGAAAAGCAGATAAGATGTACCCATTTTTAAAAGAAGGAAAGGCAAAAAATCTTGAAAAAGAAGAACAATCTTCAATATTTGCCAATGTTAAGGCGTTATTTTTATATAAATTTGGATCTGTGGTCTTAAATGGAACTGACAATATAATTATTTCAGCAATTATTGGTATTACAGCTGTTGGACTTAACTCAAACTATGTCCTTATTATTTCAGCTCTGACAGCTATTGTTGGACAAATTATGAATGGATTTACTGCAAGTGTAGGGAATTTAAACGCTGTAGGAACTAAGGAAACGAAGGAAAGAGCTTTCAATAAGATATTTTTTGTATCTGCCTGGATGTATGGCTTTTGTGCAGTAGGTTTATATTTATTTCTTAACAAGCTCATTATTTTATGGATAGGAGAAGCCTTTGTTTTTTCAGATTTAGTGGTATTTGCCATTGTCCTTCATTTCTATGTAAACAGTGTTCACTTCACAGCTTATACTTACAGAGTAACCATGGGTCTATTCGTTCAGGGAAGATGGGCGCCATTAGCAGCTGCCATTATAAATATTATACTATCATTTTGGCTAGGCAGTACAATTGGAATAGCCGGTATATTTTTTGCTACATCTATAGCTAGACTACTTACTACCGGAATTGTTGATCCTATCCTGGTCTATCGGAACGGATTTGATAAAAGTCCTTTGCGATACTATTTTAGATACTTCTTCTTTGCCGGGTTATTCATAGCACTATATTTTCTAATGAAGCTTGTTGTTTCATTTATTTCAATATCAGGATTGGGTGGTTTTATAATTGAAGTTGTGGTTGTAAGTTTGTTGTTTAATATCATTATGGCAGCAATCTTTTGGAAATATCAAGATTTTGTTGAAATCAGAAAGGCCATTACAACTATTGTTCAAAGCAAGACTAAAAAAAGCAGCAACTTATAAGTCGAGGTGATAAATTGTTTTATTTAGATTCTAAAAATGAAGAGATGTGTTGTGGATGTCAAGCTTGTGAACAAGTATGTCCTACAGACTGTATTTCGATGATTAAAGATAAAAAAGGATTTACCTATCCTTTTAAGAATCAAGAAAAATGTATAGAATGTGGGTTATGTGAAAAAGTCTGCCCCTTTGTGCAAAAGAAAAAGATAGATATTAACTTTAATGGTCTACCAAAGGCTTACTACGCTGCAAATAAAAACGTAGATACATTAATGGCTAGTGCATCTGGAGGAGTATTTACATCAGTTATTGACACTTATTGTAAAGAAGACTTTGCTATTTTTGGTGTTCAATTTGATGATAGATTTAAAGTTATTCATTCTTATTCCGAATCTATCGAAGAAGCTAAAAAATACAGAAAATCTAAATATGTTCAAAGTGATATAAACAATTCATTTAAACAAGCAGAAACTTTTCTAAAAGAGGGAAAAAAAGTTTTATTCACAGGAACCCCTTGTCAGGTTGCAGGTTTAAGGCTATTTCTTAGAAAAGATTACGAAAATCTATTTTGTTTAGACTTAGTCTGCCATGGAGTACCGAGTCAAAACATCTTTGATAAATACATCAAATATATTGAAGAAAAGTATAAAGGGAAAATAACAGATTTTACTTTCCGACATAAAGTACTAGATAAAAATGGCAAGTGGAATTCTAAGAACATAAAAGTAAAAGTTAACAATAAGGATATTATTCATAAGCCAAACGAGGATTTATACTTAAAAGGATTTCATGGAGAATTATTTTACCGTCCATCTTGTTATAATTGTCAATATGCTAATCCAGAGCGGATCTCAGATATAACAATGGCAGATTTTTGGGGCGTTGAAAAACTATATCCTGAAGATGATGTTCATAGGGGGATATCTGTTATTCTTGTTAATACTCCGAAAGGCCAAGAGATGCTAAAAGGACTTACAGAAACAATGAGTTTAAAAGAAGTAGACTTAGACTTTGTTATCGAAAGTAACGCTCAATTGAATCGTCCAGCTAAAAAACATCTAAAGTATGAAGACTTTTTCAAACACATAAATAATGAGCGATTTGATGAAGCTGTTAACAAGTGTATACCTAAACCACCATTGATAAAAAGGATAGCTTCTAGGATATTACCAAATGAAGTTAAAAAAAATATAAAGAAAATAATTAAATGGAGGGGTTAAAATGTCTATCTTAAATGAATTCAAAGAAAAATTCAAAGTTAATGAGTACAAAATTTATGAGTCAGAGCACTGGGCATGGTCACTAAGACCGCATCAGGGGACACTTGGATCTGGAATTCTTTCTTTAAAAAGAGAATGTCCTGCGTTTTCAGAGTTAAAGCCTGATGAATATGCTGATTTGAATAACATTATCAAAGTAATTGAACCGGCGTTAATGAAAGCTTTTAACTATGATGTTATTAACTATTTAATGTTAATGATGTTTGATAAACATGTTCATTATCACATTTTTCCAAGATATGAGACACCAATTGAAATTCTAGATAAAACTTGGAAAGATGAAAATTGGCCGGCTATACCACCATTGATGGGAGAAACACTAATGGAGGATGAAATGGTAAATATAATGGAACTTATAAAAAGCAAGATCTAAATTGAGAGGAGTTTTGAAAATGACAAAAAAATATAAAGTAGGATATACAACAGGAGTTTTTGATTTGTTTCATATTGGGCACCTAAATATTCTAAAAAAAGCGAAAGAGCAATGTGAATATTTGATTGTAGGAGTAAGTACGGATGAAAATGTTTTAAGCTATAAGAAAAAAACACCAGTTATTCCATTTGAAGAAAGAATTGCAATAGTAGAAGCACTTAAATATGTTGATGAAGTAGTACCACAAACTCATATGGACAAGTTCAAGGCATGGGAAAAAATTAAATTTGAAGCAATTTTCCATGGGGATGATTGGAAAGGTTCAGCAATGTATTCAGAGATAGAACGTAAGTTTAATGAAGTAGGAGTAGACATGGTTTATTTTCCATATACACAAGGAACATCATCAACTATTTTGGCAGATGTTTTAGCTCAAGCATTAAAAGAGAAAAAAGCCTCTAATGAATAGAAGATAAAATTCTAGAGAAAAAAACTATAATAGCGTTAGGAGGTGACCACAACCATGAACATATTAGTAACCGGAGGCCTAGGGTTTATCGGCAGCCATACAACAATAGAACTTATAAAAAATAACCATACTGTAATCATAGCTGACAATCTGATTAACTCAAAGGTTGAAGTACTGGAAAAACTATCCACCATAACAGGCATCAAACCAACTTTCTATCAGATCGATGTGACGGATGAAGTAAAGGTAGAGGAAATCTTCGTTAATCATAAAATTGATGGTGTGATTCACTTTGCTGGTCTTAAAGCAGTAGGTGAGTCTGTTTCTAAGCCACTAGAGTATTACTATAATAACCTGGTTTCTACAATGGTGCTTAGCAAAATGTGTGTGAAATATAGCGTTGGTAAGTTTGTATTCAGCTCATCTGCAACAGTTTATGGGGATCAACCTTCACCACTTAAAGAAAATATGGAGCTTAAAAAGACAACTAATCCATATGGTGAAACGAAGGCTATGAGTGAGAGAATCTTGACAGATACATCAAATGCTAATCCTAGCTTTGCGGTTAGTCTCTTAAGGTACTTCAACCCAGTAGGTGCTCATGAAAGTGGATTGATTGGGGAAGACCCAAATGGTATTCCAAATAATCTAATGCCTTTTGTGACAAAGGTGGCTAAAGAACAGTTAGAGAAATTAAATGTTTTTGGAAACGATTATGATACCATTGATGGGACGGGTGTTCGTGACTATATCCACGTAGTTGATTTAGCTAAAGGTCATGTGAAAGCTATTGAGAACTTGGATAATGGAGTGAATATCTATAACCTAGGAACAGGTAGAGGCACTTCTGTACTAGAACTTGTTAATGCCTTTATGAAAGTTAATGATATAAAAGTTCCTTATGAGATAGTAGGGAGAAGACCGGGAGATATTGCTACTTGCTATGCACATGCTGAAAAAGTAGAAGTAGAACTTGGCTGGAAAGCAGAGTTAACTATAGAAGATATGGTAAGAGATGCTTGGAGATTTGAACAGAACAATAGATAAAATATTTAAAGCCCTAACACTGTTTAGGGCTATTTTTACAAGAGGGGGGATAGTGATGGACCAAAACATAAAGAGGTTTAAAAAGGGAGCAAAATACGTCAACATAGCATCAGCAGTAACAAGAGATCATTTAACTTCTATAGATCATATAAGTGATGACTATTCAAACTTGAAATGCGTAAAGTTTATACCTGCCAGTGGTGCGGCCACTAGAATGTTTGAAGATCTTTATAGATATTTAGAGGATAAAATAGATACTGAATCGATCAATAAATTTTTTGATGAGTTAGAATACATCACTTTTTATGAAGAAATCAAAGACTTTATTAAAAAAGAAAAAATCGACAAAAACAAGACTTCTGGCAGACTTAAAATAATTGACTACATATTAAATACCATGAATTATGGAAATCTGCCAAAGGCTGTCATTAAAATGAATTCCTATAAGGGCTACTCAACAACACCCATAGAAGAGCATATCTTTGAGGGTGAAAGGTATTTATGTCCTAGTAGCTTAAATTTTCATTTCACCATATCAAATAATCACGAAGAACTTTTTAATCAATACATTGAAACCGTTTTAAAAGGACGAGAAGATATAAAGATATCTTACTCCTTCCAAAAACCAAAGACTGATACCTTAGCTGTAGATTTGGATAATAATCCTTTTTTACTAGAAGATGGATCGATATTATATAGACCAGGAGGACATGGTGCTTTAATTGAAAATTTAAATGATATAGATGGGAACATCATATTCATAAAAAATATCGATAATGTATGCCATAGGAACTATATCGAAGATACTGTAAATTCAAAGAAAAAACTTGCATCAATAGGTTATGCTTTTAAAGAAAAAATTGATGGATATATTAAAGCGTTATTATCAGATAACTATGATATAGCTGAAATTAAGGAGTTTATAAGTAAAGACCTTAATTTAAATTTTAAAGGTGAAATGAAAAAGGATAAAGCTTTATTCTTTTTAAATAGACCGCTTAGAGTATGCGGAGTCGTTAAGAATCAAGGAGAGCCTGGTGGAGGTCCGTTCCTTGTTGATAATGGTGAATATACGGACCTGCAGATCTGTGAAAAATCAGAAATAGATCTTAATAATAAGAAACAGTGGAAAATACTCAGCGCTTCAGAATTTTTTAATCCGGTGGATCTTGTCTGTTTTGTGAAAGATCATAAGGGAGAGAAGTTTAACTTGCTTGAATATGTAAATGAGGAAAGGTACTTTATAAGCCAGAAGACTTATAAGGGAAAAGACATAAAAGCACTAGAGCACCCAGGACTTTGGAATGGGGCAATGGACAACTGGAATACCCTATTTGTTGAAGTGCCACTAAACACATTTAATCCGGTGAAAAAGGTGAATGATCTTCTCAGACCATGTCGCAGGAGTGTATCAGAGATGGAAGAAGTATATTGGGCTGAGGTTGCAGCAAGTAATGAGTAGACACCCTAGGACGGGCATAGATAAATAAGCAACTGTGTCCGTTTTGTTTTAGGTGGAGTTGTCGGAATATTACACAAACAAATGGAGTTCATGTAATGGATTTAATAAAGCAGTATATTTTAGCACTTACAAATTTATATGGTCAGGTTCCTGCTGAGCTAGTTGTAGAAATTTATAATAGCCAGAATGAGGACCAGGTTGGCATCGATGATGTTGAGGTGTATTTCTATGAAGATATGAGTAAGCAGTATGTCTACGCTTACAAAGATCATTTTGTTCATGAGACCATTATAGAAGACAAAGAGTTCAAGTCAATGCGGAAGAAGAAAGCAGATAAGCCATATTATATTCCGGACAAGGAAGAACTACTTAAGTACTCAAACATGATTTACTATGAAAAGCCAAAGCAGTATGATGATTTATTGAAATACGCTGAGAAGAATTTCTTCGGCGGAAATTTTGAAAAAGCAGAGATGCTATGCCAAAATATAAGATGGGAATGTATAGAAGGTCCCAATATCCAGCAGATATTTGACCTGTTCAATACCTTTGAGGTAAATTTCAAAGACGAAAATCAAGTCAACAAAGTCATGCAGCTAGTGATGGACCTTTCTAATAATGTAAGACTCTGGGAGAACAATGGTCATACACCGAATGAAATCTTTGAGAAATTTGAAAAGCCTCATTTAAGGCCACTTCCTGATGAGCCATTTGAGTTTGGTGGATCTAATGTAATCGACATGAAGACGGAACAGAAAATTGGAAGAAACGACCCATGTCCTTGTGGCAGCGGTAAAAAATATAAGAAGTGTTGTTTAGGGAAACAATGATAAAATCCAGCTTTCCCTATTACACCAAAAAATTATGGAAAAATCTTCTGTGAAATAATTGACACAGAGGATATTTTCGTGATACAATGTTAGCAAATAAGCATACACGCAATCTTGAAAGGGGTGGTCAGTTGATCTCGTTGGATTTTAGAACCAAGAAAAATGGAGTGCCTATTCTCTCAAGAAGAGAGATTGAAGATATAGCAGAACAAGTTATACACTCTTACAAACCAAAACTTGTAAATAGTCCAGGCGTTTTAGACGTGGAGTTATTTATCGAAAACTATGCTGAATTAGAGATGGACTATCAGGATCTTACTCATGATGGATCTATACTGGGAATGACAGTTTTTAATGATTGTCGAATTCCAGTATATGATGCTGAAAACGAGAAAGCAGTGAGAATGACCGTAAATGAAGGAACAGTGCTTATAGATAATTCTTTATTAGAGAGCGACCAATTAAGGCGTGGGAGATTTACTTTAGCCCATGAAGCAGCTCATTGGTTATTGCATAGGCAGATGTACTTGGAAAATAAAAATCAGATTTCTCTATTTGAAGCATTAGAAATGGAAGAGAAGAAACTCCCTGTCATTAAATGTCGAACTTCTGACATTGAGTCTAAAGGGAAAAAGGAATTGGTAACTGATGATGAGTGGATGGAATGGCAAGCTGATTATATGGCTTCTGTTTTACTCATGCCAAGAAAAGCTTTTAGTAGTTTAGTTAAAGAGAAATTTAAATCGGCAAAGATAGATAAAAACTTCTATCGATTAGGTACGGACTTTGAAACGGACCTATGGGCTGAGGCAATGGCTTATGAAATGGCTGACTTTTTTGAGGTATCTGTTACAGCAGCAAAAATACGTCTTAAAAATCTAGGGTTCATAAAAGACCAACAAGATCGCCAGCAATATTCTTTAATATGAAATAGAAAGGCAGCTAGCAGCTAATAATGATATTAGTTGCAGCAAGATAGAATGGAGGTGAATTTTGTGAGTCCTAATCAATTTGGAGATTTTATCGCAAAAAAAAGAAAAGAGAAAGAAATAAGTCTAAGGGGTATGGCAGAATTGCTAGATCTATCTCCCGCTTATTGGAGCGATATTGAAAAGGGGAGGAGAAATCCACCTAACCTCAATATACTTCATGAGTTAGCAAAAGTACTAGGCTTATCTAATGGTGAGATTGATATGATGGTAGATTTAGCTTCTGAAGACAGAGATGAAATACCGATGGATTTACCTGACTACATCAAGGAAAGTGACCTAGCAAGAACTGCCCTAAGAAAAGCACGTAAAAAGTCTGAAACAAGCGGTACCGATGCAACTAAAAAGGCATGGGAAGACTTTATTAAAGCACTGGATGATGAAGAGTAAGGGGGGAAAATCATATGACAGAGCTCTTTAAAGAGATACTACAAAGGGATTTTTATCAGGAGATATTTGACGCTTTGAATGGAGAAATTACCAATAAATATGATGAATATGATCTTACTATGAGAGCTAATGTGGTTCATGAGGTATTGGAAGCGTCACTAGATGATATTCAAATACTGCGGGTGTTTAACTTTAACCAAGAAGATGATGACTTTGAATTTGATATTCTTGTAAATTGTGATATTGAAATTGGTGATTACTTTGCCAGAGAATCAATTCAGGAGTCTGTTCCTCAGTGGTTTCAGTTAAACTGCAGTGCAGTGTTTGAGGGTCAATCGTTGGAGGATTTTTCAATTAATAGTATTGAAGCTTATAACAAGTAAAGGGGGGATTGCCTATGAGGTTAAATAGCGATTTTGTGCCTGTTATTAGCAAGAGAGAAATGGATGAAGAGGCTACAAAATTTCTAAGAAAGTATTGTCCAGAAGCATTAAAAGATCCAATGCCTGTGCCGGTTGAAGATATTGCAGAGCTAAAGATGGACCTAGAGATTGATTATGTCAATATTGATGAAGCCTGTGAGACGTTGGGGATGATGATTTTCTCTGATGGTGCAGTTAAGTTATATGATCAAGAAAGCGGTCAATATGTTTTAAGGCCATATAAAAGAGGAACATTACTGGTAGAGAGTGACATAAGCGATGTGAGCAATAGAGGCCGTGAACGGTTTACAATTACTCATGAAATCGTGCATTGGCATATCCACAAACTTCGATTCACGATGATGGGGTTAATCGATGAATCGTTAGCAAAGGCTTGTAGATGCCCTAAAGAAAAGACTTATAACCCAAAATCTCCGGAGGAGTGGATGGAGTGGCAAGCAGATAATTTAGCTGCTGCAATCCTTATGCCTGCAGAAATGTTTAAAAGAAAGGCTATGGAATTTAAGTCGAGCTTTAATGTAGGCTCTAAAATTAATGATACAATGTGGTTAGGGTTTAGCCCAAGTATTATTAATGAATTCATTATTGACGGGCTTGCAGACACTTTCCATGTTTCCAAACAAGCGGCAGAAATACGTATTAAGACATTAGGCATAGAGCTATTAAAAACATAACGGCATGATCTATCTTTGTGCTGTTATTTTTTAAAAGGTTATGTTCGCAAGAACGCTAACAAGACGGAGGCGGACAAACTATATTTTTTTACCCTTAGTGTTCGCAAGAACGCTAACAAGACGAAGAAAAGGGAGGTGATGATTATAGCTAAGAAAATTAAGTGTCCAAATTGCAATAATAAACGTTTGCTGGACTTAGTAGTCGCAAAAGATGGAGAACTAATGATTAAATGCCCTAAGTGTAGAAGAATCATAGATGTGACTTTCCAAGACAATCGAATAAAGGTAAGAGCAATGTAACAAGTGCAATTCATACCGAGCAACGGAGTCGAACCTGAACTACCAAATAGCCGGATAATCGCTAATTAATTTTAGCGGTTGTCCGGCTATTTTTTTTGTTTATTTAGCGTTTTTTTAAGCTGCATGTGCAGATAAGCCATTTCAGCCAGTAATAAACTTTCAAACCAAATTCCAAGGAGGAACAAGTAATGAGTAAAGAGATTAAGATTGGAAAAATTGCAGTGCCTGTGAGTGATGAGCTTTATAAGGAGTACTACAAAATGAAACGTCGCCAGAGATACCTAGAAGAAGATGTAAAAGTTGGGCGCATTGAAGTGGACATGGAAAATGAAAAAGTCACTTTTGTACCTAATAAAGAGGATTCCCTTCAGCGCCTAATGGATCTTGGTGCTGATTATAAGGACGAGCTATCAGTAGAAGATTTAGTTGTTGATAAGGCCATGCTCCTTATTTTACAAGAAGCCATGAAAGAGCTAGATCGACAGGAGAAGGAACTGATTCATGACCTTTTCTATGAAGATATGACAGTTCGGGAGGTAGCTAAGAAAAATAGCACTTCCCATGTAACTGTGATGAAGCGTAGAGACAAAATTTTGGACAAGCTCAGAAAGTTTTTCTAAAAAGTTGGTTACCAAAGTGGCCTCCCCATTGGCTAAGAAGTGAGGGGGTCACTCCTTAAATATAAATCGAGGTGATGAAAAGATGAACGAGTTAATGAGAGTAAATTACACCCAAGATGAACCAACGGTATCAGGCCGAGAGCTTCATGAGTTTTTGGAGGTGAAGACCAAATATAAGGACTGGTTTCCGAGGATGACAGAGTATGGATTCACTGAAAATCAGGACTTCACATTGGTGGCTCAAAAAAGAGCAACCAATAATCCTAAGAATCCTTATACGGATATTATGGACCATCAACTTACGATTCCTATGGCAAAAGAAATCTGCATGATTCAAAGGTCGGAAAAAGGCAAACAAGCCAGGCAATATTTTTTAGCCATAGAAAAAGCCTGGAACACGCCTGAGATGATTATGTCTAGGGCACTAAAGATGGCTGAACACAAAATTAATCATCTGGAAGTGGAGAACAGCAGACTCTTAGTTGCCAATATTGCAATGCAGCCAAAGGCAGAGTATTTTGATGAACTGGTGGACCGAAACCTACTGACAAACTTTAGAGATACTGCCAAGGAACTTAAGGTTCAGGAAAAGAGCTTCATTCAATTCCTACAGGAAAAGAAGTATATCTACAGAGACCAAAAAGGGAAGCTGAAACCTTATGCAGATAAAAACACAGGCCTATTTGAAATTAAAGAAGCTAAAAACGATAAAACCGGATGGGTTGGCACTCAAACCCTTATTACACCTAAAGGTAGAGAGACTTTTAGGCTTCTTATAAAAGGAATTTAAAAAAATACTAAATTTCTAGTTACCAGACCCCCCTGATAATCGGCTAGTAAGTGAAGGGGGTTATGCAGTGGAGGAGGTGAGCTAGATATGACCCAAAAGAAAGGAGAAGAGAAAATGAATGCAACGAAAGAACTTCAAGAAGAAATGGTAGGTGTACTAACTGCCATAAGCATTGTATCAAAAAGACTAGCTAATCGGCTGGTAGATCTTGAAAAAGAATCCGAAGACGAGCAAAGAGAAAAACCAAAAACGAAAGGAGCAAATCAATGAAAACAAAACCAATATATATCTTTACCTCTGAATCGGTTACAGAGGGCCATCCTGATAAGATGTGTGACCAAGTCGCGGACGGGATTATGGATCTTTTGCTTAAAGAAGACCCAAACGCTAGAACCGCTATAGAAGTTACAGCTGCTAATGGATTCATTCATGTCTTTGGAGAGGTTAGCACAGATGCCAGGGTGGATTATAGAAAAATCATTAAAGATGTTATTTACGACATCGGATACAGGGCAGATGAACTTGCTACAGATGGTGACTTTTACAGAATGCTTGTAAATCTTAACACCCAGTCACCGGATATCGCTTTAGGAGTAGATAAAAAAGAAATCGGAGCAGGAGACCAGGGAATGATGTTTGGCTATGCCACAGATGAAACAGAGGAGTTAATGCCTCTTACAGCAGTCTTATCACATAGGCTTTGCATGAGACTTTCTGAAGCTAGAAAAACAGGAGAACTTCCTTATCTTAAGCCTGATGGAAAGGCCCAGGTATCCATAGGATACGGGAAAAAGAATAATCCTTTATTCATTAAAGCCATCGTTGTTTCCACTCAACATACTGAGGACATTGACATTGAAAAGCTTAGAGAAGATGTGATGGAAGAGGTTATTTTAAAAGTCATCCCTCATGAGCTTTTAAATAAGGATACGGATATTCTAATCAACCCAACAGGAAGGTTTGTCTTAGGTGGTCCTGCAGCAGACTCAGGTCTTACTGGTAGAAAAATCATTGTTGATACCTATGGCAGTAAAGGACGTCATGGAGGGGGATCTTTTTCAGGGAAAGACCCAACAAAGGTAGACCGCTCAGGAGCATATTTAGCCAGATACATTGCAAAGAACATCGTGGCAGCAGGTTTGGCTAAGGAATGTGAAGTGCAGGTGTCTTACGCAATTGGAGTGGCCAAGCCAGTGTCCTTTAAAGTGGACACCTTTGGAACAGGTAAAATGCCCGATGAAGTTTTGGCAGAAATCATAAAAGCCTTAATCGATATGAGACCTGGCACCATTATAAAATCCTTTGGCCTTAAAAGACCTATTTACAGGCAGTTTGCCGTCTATGGACATTTTGGCAGAGAGAAGATGCTTCAAGATGGCATAGAAAGAAACACACCCTGGGAGATGAAGGACCTCGTTCCCATATTAAAAGAAGTCACAAAGGATTTTATAGAAAAGAAAGGAGATCTGAAGGATGAGTAAAATCAAGCTTGCACTGGAAGTGGTAAGTGACCTTAAGGCACTTGCTGACAGTATTGAGACCTTGGTTCATGCCATGGAATCAAATGGTCCTAACCTAGAGGATGAGGATCCAGTAAAGGAAACAAAGAAAAAATCAAAGCCAAAAGCAAAAGAACCTGAAGCAGAAGCACCTATAGAAGAAGTAGCAGAAGAAAAGGCAGTAGAAGAAAAGGAACCGACCCTAGAAGAAGTTAGAGCGGCTATGGCAGATAAAAGTAGAGATGGTCATAGAGAGGCGGTGAAAGCCATTATCACAAAATACGGAGCAAATAATCTGTCATCTCTCGACCCTAAGCATTATAGAGCTGCCCTTAAGGAAGTAGGTGAAATCAAATGAGTGGATCCTCTAACACCCATTCCGTCTACTCTGCATCAGGAGCACATAGATGGATGAACTGCCCACCTTCAGCTCAGTTAGAACAGCAGTTTCCAAATGAGACCAGCACCTATGCAGAAGAGGGTACAGCAGCCCATGACCTAGCTGAACATAAACTTAAAAAAGCTCTGAAGATGCGGTCTAAAAAGCCTACTAGCCCATATCACTCAGATGAGATGGATGAGATGACTGATCTTTATGTGGAGTACTGTCTAGAACTGATAGAAAAATCTAAAGAGAATTGTAAGGACCTTCAAATCTTAATCGAGCAGAAACTGGACTTCAGCGACTATGTACCAGAAGGCTTCGGTACCGGTGACCTAGTTGTAGTAGGTAATGGAACTCTTCATGTAGTGGATTTGAAATACGGGAGAGGTGTTATCGTATCAGCTGAAAAGAATCCGCAGATGATGCTTTATGCACTGGGAGCTTTATCCTTATTCGACATGCTCTACGACATTGAAAGGGTTTCCATGGCTATTGTACAACCTAGGGTAGATAACTTTTCCACTTGGGAGATACCGGTAGAGGAGCTTCTTAAGTGGGCTGAAGAAGAATTAAAACCTAAAGCATTATTAGCCAGTACCGGCGGCGGGGAATTTTGTGCTGGTGATCACTGTAGATTCTGTCGGGCGAAGAATCAGTGTAGGGCTAGGGCAGTTAAAAATTTAGAACTTCTAAAATATGAATTCCAAGACCCAACACTTTTAACAGATGAAGAGATTGCAGAAATCATAGGTCTTGCAGAGGAATTATCGAAATGGGCCAGTGATATCTACACCTACGCTACAGCCCTAGCCATTAACGAAGGTAAGCAGTGGGATGGATTTAAGCTGGTAGAAGGTAGAACCAGAAGGAAGTACACCGATGAAACTGCAGTAGCTGAAGCTGCTAAAGAGGCTGGATACACAGACATCTTTAAACAGAGTTTGATTACCATAACAGAGATGGAAAAGCTTATGGGGAAAAAGAAGTTTAATGAACTACTTGGAAGCTTAGTGGAAAAGCCTAAAGGGAAACTAACCCTTGTCTCTGAGACCGATAAGCGGGAGGCCATAGATCCAATTCATGCAGAGTTTCAGGTGGAAGAGTAAATGCAAATGTCAGTTTTAAATGTAAACAAGCTCAGTAGAGCAAAAACAAATACAAAATTTAGGAGGATTTTAATATGAGTAAAGAAACGAAGGTAGTCGTACCAGGAAGATTAAGCTATGTGAATGTTTGGGAGCCAAAAAGTATCAATGGAAGTGATCCAAAGTATAGCGTTTCCATCATTATCCATAAGACGGATAAGAAAACCGTAAACTCCATCATGAAGGCTGTAGAAGCTGCAAAGCAAGAAGGAGCGGTAAAGTTTGGAGGGAAGATTCCAGCTAATCTTAAAACTCCTCTTCGAGATGGAGATATCGATAGACCAGATGATCCCAACTATGAAGGGTGCTACTTTATTAACGCCAATTCAAAAGATGCACCACAAGTGGTGGATGGAAAGGTACAGCCCATCCTTGATAGAAGCGAAGTCTACTCAGGGTGTTACGGGAAGGTCAGCCTTAATCTATATGCTTTTAATGTTAATGGCAATAGAGGAATTGCAGCGGGACTTGGCAACGTGCAAAAGCTTAAAGACGGTGAGCCACTGGGTGGAAAGAGCAGAGCAGAAGATGACTTTGAAATCGAAGCAGACGATGATTTCTTGGCCTAACACTGTAAAAAGAGAGGAGGTGGTAAACCCATGAAAACTTTATCCATCGACATCGAGTCATTTTCAGATATAGACCTAGGAAAGTGTGGTGTTTACCGCTACACCGATAGTCCAAATTTCGACATTCTTCTCTTTGCCTACAGCATGGATGAAGGTCCGGTGAATCTTATTGACTTAGCCAGTGGAGAAGAAATGCCAGATGAAATTATAGAAGCTATTTTAAGTAACGACATCATCAAAACAGCTTTTAATGCCAATTTTGAAAGGGTCGCTCTTATGAGATATCTCAGTAGAAAACTCAGTAAGAATGTGTATCTTGATCCATCCTCTTGGAGATGCAGTGAGGTTCAGGCAGCAATGCTTGGACTTCCTCTCCACCTAGAGGGAGTAGCTAGAGTATTAAGACTTGATGTACAGAAAATGGCTGAAGGCAAACCCCTTATAAGATACTTTTGCATTCCCTGTAAACCAACAGCAGCCAATGGTGGAAGAAGTAGAAACCTACCCATTCACGCACCAGATAAGTGGGATCTATTTAAAGAGTACAACATTAGAGACGTTGAGGTGGAACTAGCCATCAGAGAAAAAATAAAAGACTTTCCAATACAAGATTCAGAACAAGCTCTATATGAACTAGATCAGCGCATTAACGATAGAGGATTTAAAGCAGATATGGATTTCGTCATGCAGGCCATATCCTGTGACAGACAGTTTACTGTAGCAGCCACAGAAAAAGCCTATGAACTGACAGGACTTGAAAATCCGAACTCCGTATCCCAGCTTAAGGATTGGTTATCGGAGAGGGGCGTAGAAGTTGAGAGTCTTTCAAAGAAAAATGTAAAAGAGCTGGTAAGTGAAACAGAAGGAGAGGTAGAGGAAGCCTTAAAGCTTAGACTTCTTATGGCAAAGACCAGTGTTAAAAAATATGAAGCCATTGAAAGGGCAGTGTGTTCAGATGGTAGAGTCCATGGATTATTTCAGTTCTATGGGGCCAACCGCACTGGGCGATTTGCAGGAAGGCTAGTCCAGGTTCAAAACCTACCCCAAAACCATCTAAAAGATTTAAAGCTCGCTAGGGATTTAGTAAAAGAAGGTCGCTTTGATGACCTTGAGATGTTATTTGGAAATACCCCAGGTGTCCTATCAGAATTGATAAGAACCGCCTTTATCCCTAAAGAAAACCACAGGTTTATCGTAGCTGACTTTTCAGCTATAGAAGCCAGAGCTCTATCCTGGCTTGCCGGTGAAAAGTGGAGGATTGAAGTTTTTAAATCCCATGGGAAAATCTATGAAGCTTCAGCATCTCAGATGTTTCATGTTCCCATAGATGAAATCACAAAGGGTAGTCCCCTAAGGCAAAAAGGGAAGATCTCGGAACTGGCCTGTGGTTATGGCGGAGGAGTTGGAGCACTTAAATCCATGGGCGCATTAGAAATGGGAGTAGAGGAACATGAACTTCAGGGACTTATTGATAACTGGCGAAGGGCTAACCCCCACATCGTTAACTTCTGGTGGAAAGTAGACAAGATGGCCATTAAAGCTGTTAAGGAAAGAACTAGGACAAGAACCCATGGAATCCTCTTCACCTATAAAAGTGGCATGCTTTTTATTACCCTTCCATCTGGAAGAGACCTGGTTTATGTAAAACCAAAGCTAATTCTAAATAAATTTGGAAGAGAAGGTCTTACCTACGAAGGGATAGGGACCACGAAAAAGTGGGAGAGGATAGAGACTTATGGACCTAAGATTGTTGAGAATATTGTTCAAGCTGCATCAAGGGATTTACTAGCAGAAGCCATGCTAAGGCTTGATAAAGCAGGGTTTAGTATCGTAGCCCATGTTCATGATGAGGTCATTTGTGAGGTGGAAAACGGCAAGTCCAGCGTAGAGGAAATTTGCAAAATTATGAGCATAAATCCTAAGTGGGCAAATGGACTACCTTTAGATGCAGATGGGTTTGAGTGCGATTTTTATCAGAAGGATTAATAGAAAGACAGCCGGTCAAAAGATAAAGAAATGGAGGAGATATAGATGGATAAATTAGAAAAAGTAAAAATCGAAAAAGTAAAAACGGAATTAGGTTATATCATTGAGTCTTTAGAAAACATAAAGGCTGACCATCTACAAAGAAAAACCATGCAAGATGCCATTGATATTATTGAAAAGCTAGAGTCCCTTGTAAGAAATGGAGGAGATATAGATGATATCTAAGGATTACGGAAAATACACATTAGTTTGTGATATATGCGGAGTAGTTACAGATGAGGAATTTGAAACTTTTCAAGATGCTGTAGATGCTAGAGGAGACCTTGGCTGGAAGAGTAAGAAAATAATTGGTGAATGGGCAGATGTTTGTCCTGATTGTATAGAGTAGGGGGTCAAAATGTTTTCTGAAAGAGTGAAAATAATTCGAAAAGAGGTGGGTTTAACCCAAAAGGAATTTGCTCAAATCCTCAAAATTTCTAGCGGTACTGTGGCTATGTGGGAGATGGGTAAAAGGAAGCCCTCGCTCAAGACATTAGAAGGCTTATCTAAGATTTTTAGTGCGCCAACTGACTATTTGCTTGGACTTACAGACGAAATACCCGAGCTGAAAAACGACTTAACTCCTCTACTAGATAAAGTGAAAAATCTTAAAACTGAAGAAGTGATTTATAGCTGTGATGATTTTGAAATCATTTTAGTTAAAAAAAGCAAGAAAACAAGGAGGACGCCATGAAATTTATAATCTCAACAGGCAACAGCCGTAAAGATAAATTTTGGAAAGAACAGACGGTGTCCTGGGAGGAGTTTACAGAGAGACTCTCCCGAACCACCGTCACCAGTGAAACTCAGGAAGAGTACCTGAAGATGAAAAAGTACCAGCAAGACAATGTAAAAGATGTGGGCGGTTTTGTAGCTGGACAGCTTAAAGATGGAAGAAGAACAAAGCACAGCGTTTTAAGCCGCTCTATGCTAAGTCTTGATATGGATTATGCAGATGATGCTGAATCTATAGCTGAAAACATGGAACTGCTTTATGGGTATGCAGCAATCATTTACTCCACCCATAAACATAAACCGGAAAAGCCAAGGCTAAGACTGATCATTCCACTGTCTAGAGTTGTTACAGCGGATGAATACCAAGCAGTTAGCAGAATGATTGCCAAAGAAATCGGCATTGAGCTATTTGATGATACCACCTATGAACCTAATAGACTGATGTACTGGCCCAGCACTTCATCTGATGGAGAGTATTTCTATAGGGAAATCAAAGGAGACTTTTTAAACCCTGATGGTATCTTAAAGTCTTATGAAAACTGGCAGGATTCATCATCATGGCCGGTGTCGTCAAGACAAACCACACTTTTAAAGAAGCTGATGAAAAAGCAGGCAGATCCTATTAGAAAAGAAGGTCTTATTGGAGCCTTTTGCAGGAGATATACCATAGAAGAAGCCATTGAAACCTTCCTCTCAGATATCTATGAGCCTAGTGTGATGCCTGAGCGTTATGACTATACCCCAGCCGATTCCACAGCGGGAGTTGTTATCTATAACGGGAAATATGCCTACTCCCATCACGCAACGGATCCTGCTTGTGGTCAGTTATGTAATGCCTTTGATTTAGTAAGGATCCACCTTTATGGGGACTTGGATGAAGAGGTCGATGAAAAGAAACAGCTGCCATCGTCTAAATCAACACTACCATCTGTCAAAGCCATGCTTGAGTTTTGTCTAGAGGATGAAAAAGTAAAAAGGCAACTGGCCAAAGAACGGGCAGAAGAAATAAATAGAGAGTTTGAAAAGGTAGAAGAGGACGAGTGTGATGGAGATAAATCCAGCACTAAAGTTACACCAAGCACTAAAGATAAATCAAATAATAAAAATACATCAAGTAGCAAAGAAAATTCAAGTAACGAAGAAACCTCACAAAGCGAAGACTCCACTGAAGAAGATGACCTAACTTGGCAGCTAGAGCTTGAACTTAATAAAAATGGAACGGTAAAAGATACACCGACCAATATTCTAACCATCATGAGACACGACTCAAGGCTTCAGGCCATCGCCTATAACCAGATGAACCATCTACTAGATGTTAATGGAGAGCTGCCTTGGGAGCAGGTAAAGGATGGGTGGAATGATGCAGATTTTGCAAATCTCAAGATGTATCTAGATAGGCATTATGGCATTTGGTCGCCTGCAAAGGTAAAAGATGCTCTTACCACAGCAGCATCAGAGAGACTTTTTCATCCTATTAGAGATTATCTCGATGCACTGCCGGTTTGGGACGGAACCGAGAGGGTGGATAGGCTTCTTATCGACTATCTAGGTGCAGAGGATAACCCGTATACAAGAGCGATTATGAGAAAAACCTTAGTAGCAGCAGTGGCTAGAATTTATGAGCCTGGGACAAAGTTTGACTATATTTTGGTCCTAAATGGACCACAGGGAATTGGAAAATCCACCTTCTTTGCAAAGCTTGGAGGTAAGTGGTTTTCAGATAGTTTAACAGTATCTGATATGCGGGACAAGTCAGGAGCAGAAAAGCTTCAAGGTTACTGGATCCTAGAGCTGGGAGAGCTGGCAGGGCTTAGAAAGATAGATGTAGAAACGGTGAAATCATTTATTACTAGAACAGATGACAAGTTTAGGCACAGCTATGGGGTCAATGTGGAAAGCCATCCGAGGCAGTGTATTATCGTGGGAAGCACGAATAGCACCAGTGGTTTCTTAAGAGATGTCACCGGTAATAGAAGGTTCTGGCCAGTAAGGGTGAAGCAAAGTAAAAAGAAGGTCTGGGAGATGACAGATATAGATCAGATTTGGGCAGAAGCCCTTGAAATGTATAGGGCAGGAGAACCTCTTATCTTAATAGGAGAAGAAGAAAAGATGGCCTATGAAGAACAGCGTGATGCTATGGAAGCCGATGACCGTGAAGGTTTGGTGGAGCAGTATCTTGAAAAGCCACTACCTGATAACTGGGCCAAGATGGACATTTATGAAAGACGCAGCTACCTTGCAGGGCAGAGTGAGTTTGGAGAGGAGATCCCAGAAGGAGCGAATCGAAGAGATAGAGTATGCTGTTTAGAAATCTGGTGTGAGTGTTTTGGAAAAGAGAGAAACGCCATTCGAAGAACTGACTCTTATGAAATTGAAGCTATTCTTATGAGAATTGGTGGATGGAAGCGATATGACGGGAACAAGCGTGGAAATATTAAGTTCCCAATTTATGATTCACAAAGAGCCTTTGTAAGAGATGAAGAAGAGATAAAAAGTCAGTAAAAGAAATAGAGATTAGTATGAAACCAAAATAGAGATCCGTATGAAATGCTCTTCGATAAAAAAGTTGATCGGTAGACATTATTAATGGTGGTCGATAGACATTATTTTGGTAGGAGATAAAGATTATTTTGGTGGTCTATTGTATCACTTGGTGGTCTCTTAGAAAAATAAAAAGTGGGATAGGGTAGTCTAAAATGCTTAGTACCACTAACATATACCACCAATGCAAACCCTTATAAATCAATGTTTTCAATACGGTAGTGGTATGAGTGGTAGATAACTATATTGAAGTTTTAATTATATAAGAATAATAAGTAAATCGTCCACCTACGCGCGTAAGAGTTTTAAGGGCTATATACCACCGTTTTAGACCACCGGATTTAAATATGAGATGTAAGTGAGAGATTTTAGATTAAAGAAGTGTTTGTTTAAGGTTATAACTTATGGAAGAAATTGAGGTGATAGAGGTGACAGAAAAAGAATTAGAGCTAATGCTTGTAAAAGAAGTGAAAAGAAGAGGCGGTAGAGCCTATAAGTTTATATCCCCAGGATTAAATGGGGTGCCCGATAGATTGGTGCTAATGCCAGGAGGAAAGATGGGATTTGTTGAGGTGAAAGCACCTGGAAAGAAGATGCGGCCAAATCAGATAAAGAGAAAAGGGGAGCTGGAAGGGCTAGGGTTTTTGGTTTATTGCCTAGATAACCCAGCGGATATAGGAGGTGTGGTAGATGGGATTGCCGGAAGTAGTACTACCTAAATCAAGACTACCGTACTGCCCTCATGAATATCAAACCCACTGCACAGAGTTTATTTTGGAGAACAACTCTGCAGGACTTTTCCTAGACATGGGACTTGGAAAAAGTGTAATAACCCTAACCGCTCTAGTGGATCTTTTACATGACCGGTTTGAAGTGTCAAAGGTCTTGGTGATTGCTCCACTAAGGGTTGCCAACACCACATGGCTGGATGAAGTTTTAAAGTGGAAGCATACAAAGGAACTTAGGGTTTCAAGAGTTCTTGGAAGTGCAAAGGAAAGAACCATGGCCCTATATAAAAAGGCTGATATCTATACCATCAACAGAGAGAATGTTCCTTGGCTGGTGGAGTTTTATAAAAACGAGTGGCCCTTTGATATGGTCATTATCGATGAACTTTCAAGTTTCAAATCTCCATCGGCTAAAAGGTTCAGAGCACTTAAAAAAGTCAGACATAAAATTAAAAGGATTGTAGGTCTTACTGGAACACCTGCACCCAATGGACTCTTAGATATTTGGAGTCAAATCTACCTCTTAGATGGAGGGGAGAGACTAGGAAGAACCTTTAGTGGATACCGTAGCCGATACTTCCACCCACAGAAATATGTGAATGGTGGGATTCCAGCAGATTATGTGCTAAACGATGATGCAGAAGATAAAATCTATGACAAAATATCAGACATTTGCATTAGCATGAAGGCTTTAGAGTATTTGAAGATGCCGGAAATTATTTTTAACAAAGTGGAAGTGGAGCTATCTGAAAATGAAATGAAGCTTTATAAAAAGCTAGAGAGGGACTTGCTTCTTCCCCTAGAGGATAGTGAAGTGGATGCTGTTAATGCAGCGGTGCTGTCAAACAAGCTTCTTCAAATGTCAGGAGGAACGGTCTATGACGAGTACGGAGATGTACACCGGATCCATGACAGGAAGCTGGATGCTTTGGAGGATTTAATCGAAGCTGCCAATGGTAAACCGGTTTTAATCTACTATGGATTTAAACATGAGAGAGAAAGAATAAAAAGTAGATTTGATGCGGGAGAGATTAACACCTCTGATGATATAGCAAGGTGGAATAGGGGAGAGATGAAAATCGCTCTGTGCCATCCTGCATCAGCAGGTCACGGACTCAATCTTCAAGAAGGTGGATCCACAATTATTTGGTACAGTGTGACCTGGAGCCTGGAACTTTACCAGCAGGCCAATGCCAGACTATGGCGGCAAGGTCAAAAGCAGACGGTGGTTATAAATCACTTGCTAGCAAGGGACACGATTGATCACAAAGTGATGATGGCTCTTGATAATAAAGACACAGGGCAAAAGGCACTAATTGAAGCGGTTAAGGCTAGGATTACTAATTTGAGAAACGGAGGATGAAGAAATGAGTGTTAATAAATTTAATTCAGAAGGTTATCATGACCCAACGGTTTATGAAGCCCTTACAAATATAGAAAAAGAAGAAAAGGTTAAGCGAAAGAAAAAGATTGTATTTATCTGCAGTCCCTTTGCAGGGGATATGGAAGGGAACACCCTAAAGGCTAGAAGGTATGGTAGATTTGCAGCTACTCAAAATGCAGTGCCGATTATTCCACATCTCATGTACCCACAGTTTCTAGAGGAAGAAGATCCAAAAGAAAGACAGCTGGGAATTGATATGGGATTGGTGCTACTTGGTAAGTGCCATGAGATATGGGTCTTCGGAGATAGAATTTCATCCGGCATGGCAGCTGAGATAAAGAAAGCTAAAAGATGGAATATTCCTATTAGATATTTTTCAAATGAGTGTGTGGAAAGAGAGGGAGAAAAGTGATGATGGAAAAAGAATGCTTTGCTTATAAAAACGGTAGGTGTAAGGCTTTAAAAGTTCAAAAGTGTGAAGGGACCAGCTGTGGCTTCTTTAAAACAAAAGCACAGATGTTAGAAGACCAAGAGCGTGTATTTAAAAGAATCAAATCCTTAGATGCACCTAGCAGAATAAATATTATGGAGCTTTATTACAAAGGGAAGATGAGTCTTTTAGATGAAGTGGAGGGATAAAGATGGGGGCAAAAGAATATTTATCACAAGCTATCTGGTTAGACCAGATGATTGATAGTAAGCTAGAACAATTGACTACACTTAAGAGCCTAGCTATGAAGGTAACATCAAGTTTTACTAAGGAAAAAATCTGCGGTGGAAATATTGAAAAGAGTAAGATGGAAAGCACCATTGTGAAAGTCATTGACCTAGAAAATGAAATCAATGCTGATATAGACAGATTGATTGATCTCAAAAGGGACATTCAAGATACCATTAATAAGATGGACGATATCAACCAACAGCTCCTATTAGAACTTAGATATCTTAGTGGAAAAGGGTGGGATGAGATAGCGGCCACCATGGGTTATGATCCAAGAACTGTTTATAGGATTCATGGAAAAGCCTTAAAAGAATTTGAAAGGATGAAATTGTGTCAGTAAATGTCAGTGAATGTCAGTAGCTACACGTGTTATAGTATATGGTGTAAAGGTATAGAAAATCCTAGAACACCATATGCTGTAGCATACGCCTACGTTATATCGATTCGAATCTTAGGAAACGCAGCATTCTTGGATTAAGGCTCTGGTTAATGAACTGGAGCTTTTTCTATACCTTTTTTAAGATTGATAATTGGAGGTGAACTTGATGCCCTGGAAACCAAAGAGCATCTGTAACTATCCTGGGTGTCAAACCTTAACCCATGATAGATATTGTGAAGGACATAAAAAAGAAATGACTAGAAAACAAAACGAGAGAAGCTCAAAGCTTTATACCTATCAGTGGAGAAAAGCCAGTAAAGATTTCTTAAGAAGACATCCACTGTGTATCCACTGCGAAAGAGCTGGTAGAATTACTCCTGCAACAGAAGTGGACCACATTAAACCCCATGGAGGAGATCAGAAACTCTTCTGGGACAAAAGAAACTGGCAGCCTCTTTGTAAGAGTTGTCATTCAAAGAAGACTGCCAAGGAAGATGGTGGTTTTGGCAACAGTCCAGGAAACAGATGGGGGTAGGGGGTCTGAATCTCTACAGCCTTGTGTTTCCAACAACGTGCGGGGGGCATCTGTGAGAAATCGCAAAAATCACAAGGGGGGTATATCAGGGATTTCAGCCTGAGTAATGACTTGGGGCAGTTCCCATGAAATAGGCATGGTTACAAGCTTTAAAAGGAATATGAAATAGATAAGGAAGTTTAGAAATTTAAGTAAATATGATACTAAAAATGCCTATTTTGATAGCATTTTCAGCAATTTTTAGCCTGATGACAGTGGTCACGGGCTTTTTTAATGCAAAGAAACGGAGGGATAAAAGTGAATCAAGACATGAATATAAGAAAAGTGGCGGTATCTAAAATCAATCCCGCTAAATACAATCCAAGAAAAGATTTAAAGCCAGGGGATCCAGCCTATGAAAAATTAAAGCGGTCCATGACGGAGTTTGGTTATGTGGAACCGATTATCTGGAATGAGGAAACTGGAAATATTGTAGGTGGTCACCAACGCTATAAGATTCTTTTAGAGGAAGGGCAGGATGAAGTGGAATGTGTGGTGGTGAAGCTATCCTCTGAAAGAGAAAAAGCACTTAATGTGGCCCTAAATAAAGTAACAGGCGACTGGGAGTTTGAGGCTTTAGCAGATCTTATAAAAGATTTAGAAGCACAGGACTTTGATGTCACTTTAACTGGATTCGATGCTGCAGAAATTGAAGACCTCTTTAGCCAGGTTCATGATAAGGATGCAAAAGATGATGATTATGATGTTAATAAGGCACTAGAGGAAGCTGCCTTTGTAAAACCGGGAGATGTTTGGCTTCTTGGAAGACATCGCCTTATGTGTGGAGATGCTACAAAGGCTGAAGATGTTGCTACATTAATGGATGGGAAAAAAGCAAACCTCGTGGTGACAGACCCGCCATACAATGTAGACTTTGAAAGTGCCAGTGGTCTTAAGATTCAAAACGATAAACAGGACAATGATACTTTTTATGCCTTCTTACTATCGGCATTTAAAAATATGGCAGAGCATACAGCACCCGGAGGTTCCATCTATGTATTTCATGCAGATACAGAAGGACTTAACTTTAGAAAAGCTTTTATAGAGGCAGGGTTTCATCTTAGTGGTGTGTGTATATGGAAAAAGAACTCGTTGGTCCTTGGTCGCAGTCCATACAACTGGATCCATGAGCCGATTCTCTTTGGCTGGCTAAGAGGTGCTAAACATAAATGGTTTACCGGCAGGTCAGAAACAACCGTATGGAATTACGATAAGCCAAAGAAAAATGGTGAACATCCAACGATGAAGCCGATTCCATTACTTTGCTACCCTATAAAGAATTCATCTCAGGTTAATGGCATTGTCCTTGATACCTTTGGGGGCAGTGGTTCAACCTTAATTGCTTGTGAACAGGTGGATAGAATTTGTAACACCCTAGAGCTTGATCCTAAATACGCCACTGTTATTGTGAAAAGATACACCCAGCAGGTGGGGACAGATAAGGATGTATATGTCCTTCGTGATGGTGAAAAGGTTCATATTAGTGATGTTGAGAAACCTTCTGAGAATGAAGATGTATAAATAAAATACAGTATTTTCCTTAAATATAACTTGCTATTTAAGTTGGTGTGAGTGATATATGTACATGACCAAAGAAACACACCAAAAAAAGGAAGGGGAAAATACCATGGAAAATAAGGGTTTTTTAAAGAGCAACCTAGGAATTGAAATTGAAATGACAGGAATCACTAGAAGAAAAGCAGCCAAAGTTGTAGCAGAGCATTTAGGGGGAACCATTGAAGAACTTAATGACTACTACAAAACTTTTAGAATAACAGCACCGGATGGACGCAAATGGAAAATCATGTATGACGGAAGCATCAACACACAAAAGAAAGTAGGGGGCGATAAGGTTTCCGCTTCAAAAGAATACAGCGTAGAGCTTGTAAGCCCAATCTTAACCTACGAAAAAGACATAGAAAGCCTTCAAGAGATGATAAGAAAGCTTAGAAAAGCAGGGGCCTTTTCAGGGCAGCAAAACTGCACCGGAATCCACATCCACCTTGACGGCAGAGACCACACCCCAAGATCCATCAGAAACTTTATGAACATCATTTACTCAAGAAACGACCTTTTATACGAAGCCCTTCAGATAGAAAGACGCAGAATGCAGTATTGCAAAAAGATGGACCAAAGCCTAGTGGAGAGAATGAATAAGAAAAAGCCAACCACCATGAAGCAGATTGAGGACATTTGGTACCAAGGCTACAGCGACAGAAGAGAAAGACACTACCACCAAAGCAGATACCATTTTCTAAACCTTCATAGCCTTTTCAACGGAGTGGGAACAGTTGAACTTAGGGGATTTAACAACCCAAACCTTCACGCAGGAAAGATAAGAAGCTACGTGGTCCTTGCCTTAGCCATGAACCACCAGGCCCTTACCCAAAAGAGTGCCAGCAGCAAGAAGCCACAGATTGAAAACCCTAAGTTTTCCATGAGAACCTGGCTAAACCGAATCGGCTTTATCGGGGAAGACTTCAAAAACTGCAGAGAGCACCTTTGCAAACACCTAGATGGAAGCGCAGCCTGGAGATTTCGCACAGCCGCATAGATAAACAAAAAGGCGGCGCCCTTAAAGCCACCGAGCGGGAAACCGCTCTTTAGGTGGTAGAAGGGTTTCCAGCTTAAGTATAAAGCCCACACAGGGGAAGCTAAGGGGAAGAAAAGGCCCTTTAAGAAAGGATGGAGTGTATATGAAAGTGGAAAAGAGATTAAACGCAGCCTATGGGTCAAATCTGAATTTAGAGCAAATGGCCATGAGATGTCCTACTGCTAAAGTTTATGGAAAAGGTTATCTGAAAGGCTACCGGCTACTCTTTAAAGGTAGAGAGGGCAGTGCCTATTGCACCATTGAAAAGAAACGTGGCGGCAAGGTTCCGGTACTTATTTGGGAGCTTCAGCCGGAAGACGAAAAGGCTCTAGACTATTATGAAGGCTACCCAAGATTTTATGAAAAGGAAGATGTGAAAGTAACCTTGGAAGACGGAACAACCGCCCAGGTCATGGTGTACATTATGACGGACAAGATCATTGATAGAATCCATCTTAACATTCCAAGTAGGAGCTATCTTGAAACGGTAAAAGAAGGATATGAAGCTGCAGGGTTTGATTTGAAATTTATTGACAATGCTTTAGCCATTAGTGAAAAAGCCATTATGAAGCACCCACCAAAGTATTTATAGCCCTAAAAAAGAATCATCATTTCTAAAGATTCTACTTGCTATTATGTAGATTCAGAGGCATTAATGGTAGTACCCAAAGCAAAGAAATCTTAAGGAGGTCAGAGAAATGATGATTAAGAAAAAGGACAGATTTGAATCGAGGAGTGGAAAGGTATACGAAATCGCAGGAAGATGGGGAAAAGATTTTATCTTATCACCCATTAAAGACAGCGATGATGAGTGCTTGATTTACACACCCTCAGAGATGGAGGAATTTTTAGAAACAGGGCATTTCAAAAGAGTGGGAGGCGAGAAATAATGAGAGCTTTATTTGGAAGAAAGGTTTGTGACTTAAAGGAACTAAGGGAACTTACCCATAAGGCCATTAAAGATGGACAAAAGGGGCAGCCCTACACCATTACCAGAGAAGTAATTTTGAAGGACAAAGATTTTAGGAGCTTTGCAGAAGACTTTTTTAAGGACCAAGATTGGATTACTGCAGAAGATGGCGGAATCAATCATGAGGGAGAGGTCAGATGCATTAGGGTAGTCAACATTGACACCGGGGAGAAGGTTCTGGTAAATACAGAAGGATATTCCTGGCCACGCTACACCGGGCTTGAGATCACTTAAAGCAGGAATATAGATAATGCACTTAACTACCCGCACTGCAAATCGAAAGCGGATAATTAGGTGCATTATCTTTTCAGAAATGACTTGCTATATCCTGTGTATAGAGCGTTAATGTAAGTACCAAATACTAAGGGAGGTATGAACATGGATCGAAAAGAGATGATCAAAAGACTAGGTGAGCACTTTGGGGTTAAGCCTAAATACTTGAGCGTTCCAACTTTCAATTATGAGATTAGGACAAATACAGAAGTATACACAATCGATAGACATGGAACCATTACAAAAGCAGATGGTGAGATCATTACCATGGATGAAATTTTAAACGGGCCTATAGTGGAAGAATCTACTGAAAATCTAGAAGAAGCTAATGCAAGGGAAGAACCTAATGTATGGGAAGAAGGGGTTAATGAAGCAACAGCTCCAAATCTTCAGGAACTAGAGGGTGTAGAAGTAAAGCTTCCCATAGAAGACCATACAGCTACAAGCCTTAAGAACATTATTAACATGTTTTACAGCAAGCAGCAATTAATAATGATGGCCTTTGAGACTGATGAATCATTTATGGATGAGGATTTTGCAGAGGATTTAAATAAAGAAGAAGCCTTAGATTTAGAGGGACTTAAAAAGGCCACTCAAAGGCTAGGTGCTGAAAGATGCCCAGGGTTTCAGGTTGACTTTGAAGAAGAAACCTTCAGCTGTTACCTTTACGGATCAGAGCTAAGTGATGAGAGAATATCCGCCTTTAAAGACTTAGTGGCCCTTATAGCAGAATATGCTAAAACCCTGAACCGAGCATCCTTTAAGCAGGCCCAAAATGACAATCCAAAGTACGCCCTTAGAACCTGGCTTATTCGAATTGGGATGAACGGGCCGGAGTTTAAGGAAACCAGAAAGACCCTTCTAAAACATTTAGAGGGAAGTGGAGCTTTTAGAAAGGCAGGTGTTTTAGATGAAACCCAAATGTAGACTGATAGGGGAAGATGGTAACATTTTTAATCTCATGGGGATTGCTACAAGAGCCCTTAAAAAAGCAGGGCAATCTGAAAAGGCAAAAGAGATGACTAGGCGGATTAAAACTGAAGCCAAAAGCTACGATGAAGCCCTAGCAATACTGATGGAATATGTGGATGTAGAGTAGGAGGGTGAAAATGGATAAATTTTTTAGTCAGAAACATTGTGATCGGTGCAAGGGAAGTCTTAAAGGTGGACGGATTATGTCCATGTTTAGTGAAGACGTACTTTGTATGAGCTGTAAGGATAAAGAAACCAAGGACCCTGAATACAAAAAAGCTGTAGAAGCAGATCATGAAGAAATAAAGAAAGGGAACTTCAATTATAAAGGTATCCGTGGAAAATAATATAAACAAACGCTAATAGATGAATGAAGACCTCCGGGTCTTTTTTCTTTGGAGAAAATGAAGGGGGTGAAAGTTATGGCAGGTAGAGGTAGGCCACCAAAACCAACAGCAATAAAAGAGCTAGAAGGTAATCCTGGAAAAAGACCGCTGAATAAAAACGAACCAAAGCCTAAACAAGGAGCGCCAAAATGCCCGTCATGGCTGGAGCCAGATGCTAAAAAGGAATGGAGAAGATTATCAAAGGAACTGGAATCCATGGGGCTACTGACTCAAGTAGATATGGCAGCCTTTGCTGGGTATTGTCAGGCCTATGCCAGATGGAAAGAAGCCGAGGAGTTTATATCAAAGCATGGATCCATTTTAAAGACGGCTTCAGGTTATATTCAGCAGATTCCCCAGGTATCCATTGCCCAGCAAAATCTAAAACAGATGCGAAACTTCTGCTCGGAACTTGGGCTAAGTCCATCAGCCAGAAGTAGACTAAATATTAATAATTCTGGAAATGTCATCGAAGGGGATGCCATGGAAGACTTACTTTTCAATGTGCCAAAGGCAGAGGATCTTTTAAACAAAAAGGATGATGACTAAAGCTAAAAAGGAGGGAGCCCAGATGCCATTTAGTGAAGCCCATGCAAATCACGCCATTAATTTTATAGAACAACTTAAGCTGACCAAAGGCAAATGGGCCGGTCAGCCTTTTAAATTATTACCTTGGGAGAAGGATCTGGTAAGGCGTCTATTTGGAACCTTAAGAGAAGATGGAACAAGGCAGTACCGTACCGCTTATGTAGAGATAGGCAAGAAAAATGGAAAAGCATTATCTATTGATACCCCTATACCAACTCCAAGTGGATGGACAACAATGAAAAATTTAAAAGTAGGGGATGAAGTATTTGATGAGAATGGAAAAACCTGCAGAGTCTTGGGAGCTACAGAGATTATGTATGACAGGCCTTGTTATGAAGTAAAATTCTCTGATGGAGAAAGTATTATTGCCGATGGAGAGCATTTGTGGAAATTAAAGGACTTTGAAACACCTTTTACTACAGTAGAGATTGAAGAAAGATTAAAAGCAGGTGCTGAAAACTTTATAGATCATAGAAGGGTGACAGCGGTTAAAAGCACAGCATCTATTCCAGTGAAATGTATTGAGGTAAGCAGTAAATCACGATTATATTTAGCTGGAAAATCTATGGTGCCAACTCATAATAGTGAACTCGGCGCCGCCATTGCCCTTTATATGTTATGTGCCGATGGAGAACCTAATGCAGAAGTGTATGTCGCTGCCTGTGATCGGCAGCAGGCAAGTATTATCTTTAACACCAGTATGAACTTTGTGGAAGGGAATAGGACCCTATCAAAAGTGACCAATCTTGTCAGGTCAACCAAGAGAATCACCTATCCAAAGACGGGTAGCTTTTATCAAGTATTAAGCTCCGATGTTAAATCAAAATCCGGTATCAATGCTTCCTGCGTTATTCTCGATGAGATTTGGACCTATCCTAATCCGGATCTAGCGAAGATGCTAACTACCGGTTCAGGAGATGCTAGAACTCAACCTCTCTTTTTATATCTCACAACTGCTGGAAATAAACTCTCAGGCTATGGCTGGGAGATGCACCAAAAGGCAAAGGATATTCTAGATGGTAAAAGGGTGGATCCTACTTTCTTATCCATCATATATGGACTGGAAGACGATGCAGATATTTCAGATGAAAACAACTGGTATAAGGCCAATCCTAGTCTTGGCCATACCATTCAAATAGAAAGAGTAAGGGAGCACTATAACCAAGTAAAAGACGACCCGGCGGATTTGGCTCTCTTTAAGCAGCTCCGTTTAAACATGTGGCTTAAGCAGGAAATCAAGTGGATGCCTATGGATAAATGGGACCTTTGTAATTATCCAGTGGATCTTGAAGAACTAAAGGGCAGGGTTTGTTATGGAGGACTGGATTTATCTTCTACCACAGATATTACAGCCTTTGTTTTAGTTTTCCCACCGGAGGATGAAGAGGATAAATATCAGATACTTCCGTTCTTTTGGTTACCGGAAGAGACCCTACATCAAAGGGTAAAAAAGGATGCAGTGCCTTATGATATTTGGCATAGGCAGGGACTACTCAATCTCACAGAGGGTAATGTGGTCCACTATGGATTTATTGAAAAGTTCATCGAAAGGCTAGGGGAAAAATATAATATCAGGGAAATCGTCTATGACAGATGGGGAGCAACCCAGATGAGTCAAAACCTAGAAGGTATGGGCTTTACAGTAGTGCCTTTTGGTCAGGGATTTAAGGATATGTCTCCACCGACAAAGGACTTAATGAGACTAACCCTAAGTGGTCAAATTGCCCACGGTGGTCATCCAGTTTTAAGATGGATGGCAGATAATATTGTGGTCAGGACAGACCCAGCTGGAAACATCAAGGTGGATAAGGAGAAATCCTCAGAAAAAATCGACGGTATTGTAGCTCTTATTATGGCCCTAGCTAGAGCACAGTTTAACCCATCAGGAGATGACTCGGTTTATGATGAAAGAGATTTAATTATATTTGGTTAGAAATGATGAAGGGAGTGAATGACATTTGAAAATACCCGTATTATCAAAACTATTTAGGTCGAGGGCAGACCCTAAAAACAGTATGTGGCAAAGTGCCTATCAGTTTTTCTTTGGCCCTACATCAAGTGGAAAAGTGGTCAATGAAAAAAGTGCCATGCAAACCACAGCAGTCTATGCCTGTGTAAGGATTTTATCAGAGACCATTGCATCCCTTCCCCTGCACACCTATCAAAAAACAGATAAGGGGAAGGAAAAAGCTGTAGACCACCCGCTGTATCATTTGCTTCATGATGAGCCTAATCCGGAGATGACTTCATTTGTGTTTAGAGAAACGCTGATGGGTCATCTTTTACTTTGGGGAAATGCCTATGCTCAGGTGATTCGTGATGGTAGGGGAAAAGTTATGGCCCTATATCCTCTAATGCCTGACAAGATGATGGTCCACCGAAGTGAAGGGGGAGAGCTTTACTATAACTACTCCAAAGAAGGTAAGGAACATGTATTAAAACACTGGGAAGTACTACACATTCCAGGACTTGGCTTTGATGGACTTTTAGGTCACTCGCCTATTGCCATGGCAAAGAATGCTATCGGTATGGCCATAGCCACAGAAGAATATGGTGCTAACTTTTTCAATAACGGAGCCAATCCCGGTGGTGTGTTAGAGCATCCAGGAATCCTAAAGGATCCTGAAAGGGTGAGAAAAAGCTGGAATAGTGTTTATGCCGGTAGTGGAAACGCCCATAAGGTAGCAGTTTTAGAAGAAGGAATGAGCTTTAAGCCGATTGGAATACCGCCGGAGCAGGCACAGTTTTTACAGACGAGAAAGTTTCAGCTTAATGAAATCGCCCGTATTTTTAGAGTTCCACCTCATATGATTGGGGATCTTGAAAAATCAAGTTTTTCTAATATAGAGCAGCAGAGTTTAGAGTTTGTAAAATACACATTAACGCCATGGCTTTCTCGCTGGGAGATGGCCATGAAAAAATCCCTGTTATCTCCTTCTGAAAAGAAGGATTACTTTATAAAGCACAATGTAGAAGGACTTCTTCGTGGAGACTACAAGACAAGAATGGAAGGTTACAGCATTGGTATTCAAAATGGCTTCTTAAGCCCTAACGATGTCAGGGAGCTAGAAGATTTAAATACCATTGAGCACGGTGATGTCTATGCTGTGAACGGTAATATGCTAAAACTTGAAGACATCGGCGCTTATGCGAAGAAGGATGTAAACAATGATGAGGAAGGAGGAAAAGCCTAGATGAAATTTTGGAACTGGGTGAAAAACGAAGAGGGGAGAACACTGTATCTCGATGGCTATATCGCCCAAGAAAGCTGGTGGGATGATGAAGTGTCTCCTAGGGAATTTAAAGCAGAGCTAGAAGAAGCAGATGATGATATCACCCTTTGGATTAACTCGCCAGGTGGCGATGTATTTGCGGCATCACAGATTTATACCATGCTTAAGGAATACAAGGGGAAGGTCACTGTAAAAATCGATGGCATTGCAGCCAGCGCCGCATCAGTTATTGCTATGGCCGGGGATAAGGTGTACATGTCTCCCACTGCCATGCTAATGATCCACAATCCATCCACAATTGTGTGGGGAGAAGAGTCAGATATGAAGCGTGGTATCGAGGTACTTTCAGAAGTAAAAGAAGGGATTATCAATGCCTATGAAACCAAAACGGGGCTACCTAGAAACAAGATATCCCAAATGATGGATAGGGAAACCTGGATGAGTGCAGGAAAAGCCTTAGAGCTTAAGTTTTGTGATGAAGTTTTATACCAAGAGGCGGTAGCTTCTGAAAATGTTACAGCAAGCTTTATCTTTGACAAGGTGACAGTAACCAATAACTTCTTAGGAAAGTTTCAAAGGGTAAAGCCACTGAAGAATAAAGAAGAAAAAGAAATTGAACCAACAGAAAAGGGAACTGAGTACAAACATTTAGCCAAAAGGCTAGAACTTTTAAAATAGGAGGAATGGATCATGAATAGAATTTTAGAATTACGTGAAAAAAGAGCTAAGGTGTGGGAAGATGCGAAGGCATTTCTCGATGAAAAACGTGGAAAAGATGGTCTGATTGCACCAGAGGATGAAGCAGTCTATGAAAAGATGGAAGCAGAGGTTGTGGCCCTTGGAAAAGAAGTAGAAAGACTTGAAAGGCAAGCTGCACTTGATTTAGAACTTTCAAGAGCAACAAGTAACCCTATCGCATCTAACCCTATGAATCCAGATGAGCCGGAAAGAAAAGGCAAAGGATCAAAGGAGTACAAAAATGCCTTCTGGAATGCCATGAGAAGTAAAGGGAGCTTTGGGGCAGAAAATGCCCTTCGTATTGGTCAGGATTCAGAAGGGGGCTACCTTGTTCCCGATGAGTTTGAAGCCACCTTAATTCAGGCTTTAAACGATGCCAATATTATGAGAACCCTTGCTAAGGTTATCACTACATCCTATGGAGACAGACAAATCCCAGTAGTTTCTTCTAAGGGAACAGCTTCATGGATTGAAGAGGGTGGAGCCTTTACTGAAAGTGACGATACCTTTAGCCAGGTGATTTTAGGTGCCCATAAGCTTGGAACCATTATCAAGGTTTCAGAGGAACTTTTAAATGACAGTGTATTTAATCTTGAAAACTATATTGCCACAGAGTTTGCCAGACGTATTGGTGCAGCTGAAGAGGAAGCTTTTATTAAAGGGAATGGAACCAATAAGCCAACGGGAGTTCTGGGTTCCGCCCAAGTTGGTGTGACAAGTGTTGTGGCAGATGCCATTACCTTTGATGAGGTGATTGACCTTTGGCATTCACTTAGAGAGCCTTATAGAAAAAATGCCACATGGTTACTAAATGACAGCACTGCCAAGGCCATCAGAAAGCTTAAGGATGATAACGGACAATATATCTGGCAGCGTGTGACACGTTCGTAATTGAAAAGATTACGCACTACAACCGTTCGGTTGTGGGAGAACTGATAATTCAATAGGTAAAATGAAGGAGTAACGCCC